>CAXTPJ010000434.1:0-3980 GCA_964245855.1 uncultured Ferruginibacter sp.
GGTGTCCAGTGCTTGGAAACAACATTTAATGAACTGTAGCCTGCAGGGGTTAAAGCGCTGTCTCTTGAAAACATACCTTCTACCGTAAGTTGCGTGCCAGGCACATCAAGGTCGCCAACAGTAACATAGCTTTGAGAATTAGGGATGCGCAACCAGTTGTTACAGGCCAAAGCGGTGGGAATACTGCAAAGTGCTGTTACTTCATCCTGGGTGATTGCCCTGTTATAAAAACGAATATCATCGATTTTCCCCTGGAATCTTTGAATATCCCCACTCCACCACGAGCCGATTTGAACGGTTGCAGTGGCGCATTGATTGGTTGTAGTAAAATTTGTTATCCTGGTTTGAATGAGAGCGCCATCAAGATAGATTTTCATCAAACCATTGTCAAAACTTCCCACTACACAATGCCATTGATTGAGTGGCACCGTATCTTCCCCAGTGTTTACATAAGTTGCATTTAAACCAACGCCTGCACAATTATTTGGAGGATTTACACCAAATAATACACCCGGTATTGGGCTGTAATCTATTGCTATCTGGTACTGCGTAGCAGTGCTTCCGGTGAACGCAATTTTACCAACAAGCGTTTGTACAGTTGTTTTTTCTGTAAAAAAATACAAGGCAATAGAAAAAGCAGTTGAAGGATTTATTGTGCTGTTGTTTGGAATTTGCATGTAATCGTTAACACCATCAAAGTAATAAGCACTGTTTATATTTCCAAACCGATCTGTAGTTAAGGTTGGGCCATTGATAGCAATGGCATTTAGCCCATTGCCAGTGGCTTCATTGGTATTACCATTAAAAGGATAATAAGCAACCAAGCCCTCATTTAAATTGACTTGTGCATTACAAAAAGAAGTAGTTAACAGAAGCAGGAAGAATAAATTTTTCATTTTGGTAAATTAAAGGAAAGCTGATTTTTTTATAGATGATTTGATACTTTGTGTAAAAATTGCTTTCTGAGTCTTTTTTGGAAAACATTGTAACTGACCGGTGATCGGGGATAAGTTCTCATGGCAGTACAATACTAAAATGCAAAAAGATTGCTCAGTTAAAATTGATATTAAAAATAAAAGGAAACAGGTACTTAGACTGATGCGCATTATTGCGGAATAGCGAAGTAGATTTTAAGCAGGTTTGGATTGGCGCAAATGTATGGGATAATTTTTATATTAGATAAAAAACATCTTAAAAAAATTATCAATAGAATTCTGAAGAAAATCAACAACAAACCTGATTATGAAATGGCTTGCAAACTCACAGCAATGGATGCCCCAACCGTTGCATTGTTCAGTATAAGTGCAATGTTTGTTTCAAGGCTTTCGCCATTGGTATGACTGGCGATGTATTGCAGGATAAAAGGCGTGACATCTTTACCACGAACATCCTGGTTTTCGGCAGCGGAGAGCGCCTGTTCAATGTGCACTTCTATTTCATCGGGATCAACTTCAAACTGTTGGGGAACAGGGTTGGCAATTAAAACGGCGCCGTCCAATCCCATTTGCCATTTGCTTTTAAGCAACGCTGCAATGTCGGCAGGTTTGTCGAGCCGTAACGGAGAAGGGTAGCCGCTTTTGGTGGAATAAAAACTTGGAAACTGATCCTGGCCGATGGTTACCACCGGAATACCTTTGGTTTCCAAATATTCTAACGTAAGGCCAATATCTAAAATTGATTTTACACCTGCCGAAACAATGGCAACGGAGGTTTGTGCCATTTCTGTAAGGTCGGCAGAAATATCCATGCTTGTTGCAGCGCCCCGGTGAACACCACCAATGCCGCCGGTTACAAAAACTTTAATACCTGCCATGGCAGCAATGCGCATGGTTGCCGCAACTGTTGTTGCACCATATAATTTTTGGCTCAACACATACGGGATATCCCGCAGGCTTACTTTCCAAACATTTTTTTCTTTGCCGAAGTATTCGATCTGTTCGGCTGATAAACCAACATAACATTTGCCATCCATAATAGCAATAGTAGCTGGTATTGCGCCACCGTCACGTACTGCTTTTTCTACCGCCAGGGCTGTCTCTACATTTTTAGGGTAGGGCATACCGTGAGAGATGATGGTAGATTCCAATGCCACTACCGGCTTGCCTTCTATCAATGCCTGTTGCACTTCCGGTAATATAGTGAGTAGGGGATGGCTCATTATTCTTCGTAATATTTTGACACGAGGTTCAATAATTTTTCCTGGTTGAGATGCATTGCAATGGCACCGTTTACCTGCAGGATTTCTGCGGAAAGTGTATGGGCAGTGCGTAAACTGTTGAGGTTGTCGTTGCCGAAATATTTGGATAAAATAAATCCACTAACCGAGCCATCACCAGCGCCGGTACAATCCAGCACATTGGCTTTAGGGGCATTTAGTTGAAGCGTTTCTGTTTTTTTATACAGGGCAGATCCCTGGCTGCCTTTGTGCAACCAAACATACTGGATGCCACGGTTTAACAATTCCTGCACCTGTTCGTCGGTTGTGGTGGCTGCTTCGCTGCACAAAGCCGGTAATTCATCTTCATTTGGTGTAATTAAATACAAGCCATTGAAATTGCAGGCCGCAATTTTTTTAGCCGGTGGAACCGATACCGGTTCAATGATCATCCTTATTTTATGTATGCTGGTAAACTGTATCAGCCAGTTGATTGATTCTACGCTGATGTTGGCATCTACCAATATGAATTGTGCGTTGCCCAACAATTCTTCTTTTTGAGAAAGAAATTCCGGCGTTATTAAGTGGAGTGCTGCATTGGTTAATAAGGCCGTAAACATGCTCCCATCAGTATTGATGATAGCAGTATATTTTCCCGTAGCTACTTCTGCTGTGAGTGAAGCATCTACCTGAATGCCGGCTTCGGTGCAAACCTGTTTTAACCATTCACCATCGGCATCGCTTCCGAAAACACTGATGAGCTGAACCGGTAGATTGAGTAGTGATAACTGGTGTGCAATGTTGCGGCTTACGCCGCCTGCAGTACGGGTTTGGGTGACTTCATTGGTGGTGTGCATCAACATTTTTTCGGTAGCATGAAACAGGTCATCGACCAATGCGGCACCAATACAAATAACTGGTTTTGACATGCGCCAAAATTAAGTAAAGTTGATAATAATTAAAAAGTTTGATTTTGGTTAAGCACTGAATTTGAACTGGAATTATTGTTTATGGGGAGTTTCTTTGATCCAAAAGCTTGCCTGAACAGGATATCAATAATCGTAATAGCTACAGAGTTAGTCATCCAACTAAATTGTTTATTTGCATTTTGTAACTCTTTTAAATTAATTGGTTTCGCCTCCACAGCCGGCGGGCTGCGTTACTGAAACGCCACTGCTTTCACTTCTTTGAAAAAATTTGCTTCGCATTTTTTCAATCGACTTTATCGTGACCGAATTGAAAGAGGTGGCTTATTCAGTAACTGGTGAGAGTGGCAAAGAGTTAGGGCAACGTATTTTGTTACTGCAATCATTTTGAAAAGGCATCCGAAGTTTACAAAACTTCGGATGCCTTCGGCATGCGTTAACCGACACTTAATTTATACTGATTACATCGCACAAAACGAAATTATATGGTTGCATGATTACGCCTGATAGCAATGGATGCCACGGTGAAGGTTTGCAGCCTGGTTTGTGCCGTAGCAGGAATGAATAGCAGGACTGCTGCTGTTGAGAAAAACAATGCTTAACGTACCTGTATCAATTCTTTGGTATTGTTTTCTTTTTGATCGATGGCTGATTTGAGGGAGATGAGTACCAGGTTATGGCGGTTGGAATTAACCTCGGCAAGATCGTACCAGTTGCCTTCTTTTGTTTTGTATATTTTATAGCTTTCGCCGTTGTTGCCGGAAATGGAATATTCCTGCAGCGTTGCCACAGCCGCTCCCAACGCATTGGTGACTTCAAAAGGACTGATGGTGTAGCAATATTGCTTATCGCTACCTAAAGTAATCTGATGTTGTTTTGCCTTGGCAAGTAGACCTTCC
>CAXTPJ010000435.1:0-3978 GCA_964245855.1 uncultured Ferruginibacter sp.
GTGGTTACTTTAATATCCACCGCTTTATCAACCACGTGGTTGTTGGTTACAATAAAACCATCTTCGCTGATGATAACACCGGAACCGGAAGCCCGCTGCTCAGGAACATACCCATTGCCACGGCCAAAGAACTGGTTGAACATATCATCATCAAACAAATCGCCAAATGGATTGGATCTTGACCTTGGTAAATTATTGCTCACCTGTTTTGCGTTGGTCTTGGTTTTAATGTGCACCACCGTTGGCAAAGCTGCTGCCGCAGGTTGTGTAAAATCAACCGCTCCGGGTGGAAGCGCATTTTCATTGTACCCGGCCAATTTATAATTAGAAGGAATAGCGCCATTGATCTGCTGGCCTGCGAAAGTATTGTTGTTTTGAACAAACTTGCCATATCCCCAAACAACACCAAGGGCTGTGGCTGCACTGATAGCGACAGTGGCGAATACTTGTTTAAATTTCATCTGTTGTAATTTTTAGTTTTCTTAATAATTCCAGGTAATACAAATTGTCAATTTTTGTGCCTGACGATACAAAGTAACGCTGCACTGACAAAATGAGATTTACCATATGGCACCTTTAACAATTAATTAGTAAGGCTTTCGTAGATGCTTTATAAAGATAATAAAAACTGCATGGTATCTACGCCATCTGCATAATCCATCAAAGAAGGTGTTTGCGTTTGGCCAAAAGGAATGTCAACGCCTGCGATGCATTGTACATCAGTGCTGCTTTGTAAGTCCTGCAATACTTTTTCATAGTCGGTGTAAAAGCTATAATTGAGTTGACTAATAGGCGAAAACAGCGATTCATTCTCTACCACCAGCGTACTTTCATTTGTCATGTAATACTTATTGTTCATAATGTGCAGCGACAAATTATAATCGTAATTGTTGCGGTATTTGTTGTGGTCGCCAAAATATTTGTAGGCATGAAAAGATTGCAGCAACGGCAAAAAATCATAGTCTTCCGGCACATAAATTTTAGTGACATTTCTGCAACCCAATCCAAAATAGGCATGGATGTCATCTGACAATTTTTCCAGTTGTTCTACTGTTTCTGTGCCTTTTAAAATGGCCACCGAAGTGCGGTTGCGGCGGATGATGCTGGGGTATTTTGAAAAATAGTAATCAAAATAAACAGCGCTGTTGTTGCTGCCGGTGGCAATGTAGGCATCGCAGCCTTTCAGCATTGGGGCAAAGGAAACGTAGTGCTGTATGGTAGTTTCCCAACTGTACATTTTCTGCACCAGGTGTTTCAGCAACAGTTCATCCCTGGAAGATAGCTTGATGGTTTGGATATGCCCCGCAATAAACACACAAAGAAAATCGTGAAAGCCAACCAGTGGGATATTGCCTGCCATAACGATGCCCACATTTTTAGGGCTGATATTGTCATCGATGTGATAGTAATTCACCCAGGCTTTCAGTTTTTCTGCATCTAAAAACTGGGTGGCAATATTGTTGACAGAGCGTTCAATAAATTCTGGTGTAAACCATCCGTTGGCTACCGAAGCCAGTTGCTTTACCTCCTGCCATTCGGCGCCGTTCTCCAGTAAATATTCCTTTACCTGCTGTAATAATTCAATTCTGGTTTGTAAATTCATTGGTATAATTGTAGTTTTGTAGCAAATTTCGCATTTACAAATTTCTAAATCAACAATAATGGCTATCAAGATAACTGATGAGTGTATAAACTGCGGGGCCTGCGAGCCGGAATGCCCGAACAATGCTATTTATGAAGGTGGCGTAGAATGGGCCATTTCCGATGGTACTTCTGTTAAAGGTTCTTTTACTTTACTGGATGGTTCGGTTGTGGACAGCGATGCCCGCAATGCACCGCTCAGTTCTGACACCTACTATATTACCGCTAATAAATGTACCGAATGCCAGGGTTTTCATGAAGAGCCGCAATGTGCTGCCGTTTGCCCGGTTGATTGTTGTGTGCCGGATGAAATGTACCAGGAAACGGTGGATCAACTGATGTCGAAAAAAGCGGCGCTGCACATTTAAAACGTACTACATTTTTAACGAAAGCCTGTTAAAAGGCTTATTTAAGCAGGTGATATTTCCTGCATCATGGCGAGGGTATTGAAAAATACTTTCGCTTTTTTTATTACTGAATGCTGTAGTTTTACAGGCACTGAATATTTGAGTATGAAGTATTTTTTACCGTTGTTTTTTTCTGGCTTGTTGTTTTTTTCCTGCGTTGTTAAAAAGCAGGATGCTTTGGCGGTTACCAAATTTGATATAATGGAGGCAGACAGGGCTTTTTCTGCCATGAGTGAAACCAATGGGCTCAGGAATGCTTACATAGAATTTATTGACAGCAATGGTGTATTGTTGAGGCCGGGCAACCTGCCTTTTGTTGGTGGCGATGCGATGGATTTTATCAGTCAGAGCAACGATACCACTTTTACTATGACCTGGGAGCCGAAAAGCGCCACCATTGCAACATCGGGCGATATGGGCTATTCTTACGGAGTGTACTCTATTAAACCTGCAACCGAGGATACCGTGTATTACGGAACTTATGTTACCATTTGGAAAAGACAAGCTAACGGCAAATGGAAGTTTGTGCTGCAGTCGGGGAATGATGGGGTGGAGTGAAACGGTTTAAAGTTTAAAGTTTAAAGGTTTAAGGTTTGACGTTGAAGGTTGTTGAAGGTGGTTTAAGACGTTTAAGGCGTTTAAGTCGTTGAAAAGTTCAGCAGGTTCAACTGACCGGTATGCTAAATCACAAATCAAAAATCACAAATCAAAAATCTTTTTACGCTTTACGGGTTTAACAACTCTATAAAATCATACACCACAAATCATTGAAATTTTCGTTTTCTTTGCCAAAACTATTTTGAGCGATGAGCAAAACAATTGCATTGGTTACAGGCGGCTATTCTGGCGAGTCGGTTATCTCTTACAAAACAGCCGCCACCATTGAAAAAAATATTGATACGGATAAATGGAATTATTATACCATTGATATCAATCCACAAGGCTGGTTTTACACTGATGTAGATGGTGCAAAAACGGAAGTTGATAAGAACGATTTTTCATTAACCATCAACGGAAAAAAAATATTGTTTGATGCGGTATTGATCGCATTGCATGGCACGCCCGGCGAAGATGGAAAATTGCAGGGTTATTTTGATTGCTTGAAGATACCTTACACCTCCTGCGATGCAGCCACTTCGGCGCTTACTTTTAATAAAAGATATACGGTAGCAGTAGCTGCTTTTGGAGGCGTAAAAGTTGCCCGGTCCATGCACCTGTTTAAAAATATTCCCGTAACATTAGAAACCATTTTGGCAGAATTGAAATTGCCGGTTTTTGTTAAACCAAATAATGGCGGCAGCAGCATCGGCATGAGCAAAGTAAATGCAGCCGCTGACCTGCAGGCTGCATTGGATAAAGCTTTTGCAGAAGATACCCAGGTGCTGGTAGAAGAATATATTAAAGGAAGGGAATTTACAATAGGTGTATTTAAATCAAAAGGCAAAATTATTCCGTTGCCGATGACAGAAGTGACGACCCAAAAGGATTTCTTTGATTACGAAGCAAAATACCTGGGCGCCAGCGAAGAAACAACGCCTGCCAATGTAGAAGAAGCCGTGGCAGAAAAGGTGAGGGTGGCGGCTAAAAAAGCATACAGTGTTTTTAATTGCCGTGGCGTGGTGCGGATCGATTTTATTTATGATGAAACCAGTGGTGAGCCCTATATGCTGGAGATCAATACAGTGCCCGGCCAAAGCGAAGCCAGCATTGTGCCGCAGCAGGTAAAAGCCATGGGCTGGAGCCTGAAGGAATTTTACAGTGCATTGATAGCGGAATGTTTTTAATAAGATAAAATTTCAATTGTACATTGATTAAAAATTGAATGGCTTAATTGTTGACTGGTTCTGCTGTCATAAAAAACTGGCCCTTTAACCATAACACCATCATACAAAAACGAATGTTCAAATTTATAACCGACCGGCCTTTTTGG
>CAXTPJ010000436.1:0-3977 GCA_964245855.1 uncultured Ferruginibacter sp.
CAGTTGCCCCTTGTTTAAGTTCACCGTAAAAGTTTGTCCCGGCAACACACCGCCTGCTGTGGTATCCGTTGGCGTAATCTCAATGGTAGTATTGTCTTCACTGGCAATAACATAAAACCAGTTCTTGCCCGGGAAAGACGGCGCCGGCGGTTGTTTGTAATTGATGGAATAGTAAGTGTAACCAAAAGTATTCACCGGCAACAGGAGCGTAGCGCCGGATAATTGTGTATTGTATTGATGAGCGTAAACTGCTACCGGTTTGGTACTCACCACATGCACTGCCCGGTCAAAAATCCCTTCCGTTCTTATCCTGCAATCATCTGCGCCATCTTTCGGAAGCACAATGCTTACATCCGTGCTGTTCGCAGGTATGTTCACCGTCCTCGTCCAGCCAGTACCATTAACAGAAACAATTACATCGGTGGCTTCCTCTGCAGTGATGTACAACACCTGGTTCTGATTGTTGATGCCATCATAATCCGGCACATCAAACGATACACTGTTACCGTATCCCAACCAAAATTCCGTTCCCCGGTTCGATCTGTCCTGCGCCACAGCACTTCCACAAATCAAAACAAACAACAGGTACAACAAAAATTGTTTCATGTTTAAATGAATTGTTACCGATGAAACTGGAACAAAAAAATAATGTCCCCAACTTCAGTAAATGAATGATGCTTCATTGGCGTCGCACTCTTGTACAGTAAATCGCTATTGAGCTGTAAAAAAATATCGTTGCTACTCAGTTATCATCAAGAATAATCTTACTCTTGCCTTAAGCCCCTCCCTGGGAGGGCTCGGGGAGGCTGGCATACAAAACTACCCCGCCACCAAAAACTATTCCTAGGTGTTTATACTCAATTTTCAAATTGAAATAAAACACTTATTCTTTTCATTGCGCCCATTTTTACCTTTATGGAGTCGAAAAGACCCATTTTCCGTACCGCTGAAAACTACTGCTACGATTGCCTGCCGCAGCATCTTCCATTTAAAACATTTTGTATCATGAAGAAATTTACTTTTCAGTTCACTGCTTTTGTACTGTTGCTTTTAATAATGGTAAATGCCAATGCACAATTGGGCAACAGTCAATGGAAATACAGCAACCCAAAACCTTTTGGCTTTGTATCGTACCAGATTTCTTATGCAGATGATAATACTGCACTGGTGGTGGGAGAAGCCGGCGGCATTGCCAAAACACTGGATGGTGGCGGCACCTGGTCTTATTTTTCGTATGCAGCAAACAATGCTGCAGGCAATGTAACCCGGCCGGTGTTTAACGATGTACAGTTTGTGAATGTGTCACTGGCTTATGCGGTTGGTACGGATGGCATCATGATCAAAAGCATTGATGGAGGCACCAACTGGAGTTTGGTGAATACCCCTTTTTACGCAGAGGGCAAAGAGATCAGCACAGTGTATTTTACCAGCGCTACCACCGGCTACATTGGTGGCGATGGTGATGCAACTACCAGGCGGCCTACTTTATATAAAACCACGAATGGTGGCGCCACCTGGCAGGTAGAATATGAATTTCCTGCACCCGCAATCGACTGGATAGACGGCTCCATTTTAAAAGTACGTTTTAATGCAGCGGGTATTGGTTATGTAGGTGGCTCAGGCGGGTTGGTATGGAAATATGATGGCACCTGGAAAGATTACTCTATTACAGAAACAACCGTATTCCCCAATGTAAGGGCAACCGATACAGTTTACTACGAAAACTGGGAAGGTGGATATGACACTGTGATAACAACTACTGCCGATAACACATTTGGCCTTGATCAGCAGAATTACCGTGCCATTGCCATACTGGGTGATACGGTTGTAGTGGTAGGTACACAAAACAATGGTGGTTTAATCAGGATCAATACCAGTACTGCAACTGGAGATTATTTATTGCTGAACAATGGTTCAGCTACAGCAACAGTTTATGGTACTTTGGGCAGCCCGCAAATTTATAACCTGGCTTCCAAAGATGGCATAACCGCTGCCGCTGCAAGCAGCAATGGAGATATCTTATTGTCGAACGACAGGGGTTATACCTGGCGTACGAGCGGCGTATATGCTGAAGGTACCAGCGAATCGGGTATTGGTTTTTATGGTATAGATATCACCAGTTCTAACCGCTTTGGAATGTGTGGCCGTGCTGGTATTATTGCCGACTCTGTAACCTCCTGGAGAAAACCATTTATTTATGTAAAGAAAAGTCTCGGGTTTGGCGGTTATGGTATCGAGTCCATTAGTTTTGCTGATGCCAACAATGGTGTTGCAGCAGGTGGTGGCGGCGCCATGCTGCGAACTGCGGATGCCGGCACCACCTGGGAAGATGTTTCCAACCCAAGCTTTAACCCGTGGGATTATTATACTTCCATTGCCAATACATCGCCCAATATTTTATTGGCCGCAGTGAGCAATGGTATGTTTTATAAAAGCTTTGACAGGGGCAGTAACTTCGACCTGTTGTTTACGGAAGAAAATGCAGGTAACTTGACTGCTATGCACTTCATCAACGAAGATACCGGCTGGTTGGTAGCCAACGTTACTTACACCGATACCATTACTTACGACAATACTTTTCACCAGATCATTTACCGTACTACAGATGGCGGCAATACCTGGGATAGCAGCAACACAGTGTTTCCGATTGTGGCAGACTATTCTTTAAATAACTACTTGTACGACATTAAATTTTTAAACAGCAGTCTTGGTTTTGTCGCCGGTGCCAATGGTACGGTGTATAAAACCATAGATGGTGGTATCAACTGGGTAAAGCTGATCAATGTACCGGTGTTTGCTGCTGATAAATCTATCAAGAGTCTGGCTATTGCGGATGCGAATACTATCTATGCATCCGGCGACCAGGCGCTGGTAATGAAAACAACAGATGGCGGAAATAGCTGGACATTATGCAATACTGGTTTGCCAACGTTGTATGCAAACTATCCAAAGTTACTAACCTATGATGCCAGCCAGGCTTTGTTATTCAGTTCAGGAACTGTTTATTCAACCAACAATGGCGGTGCTTCATGGACACCTTATTACGCACCAATCAACGATCAGTTGGCTGCTGCTACTTTTGCACCGGTGGCGGGTTGTAATATTGGTATTTGTAAAAAAGTATTTGCTGCAGGTCTCTTCCGGGGCAATATTTTAAAACTGGATGCGGATGTAGTATTGCCGGTGAAATTCAGTAACCTAACGGGAACGGGTACCTCAGAAGGTAACCAATTGTTCTGGACTGCTTTTGCACAGGAATCCGTTTCATATTTTGAAATTGAACGTTCTGCTGATGGCACCAACTTTCAAAAGATTGCCAATAAAGTTTACCCAGGAAGTTTGAATTACCAGTCTTATCAATGGCTGGATGCAGCCGCCGCAACAGGAAGGAATTACTACCGCATTAAAGCGACAGAACAAAGCGGTGCAGTGTATTATACCAACATAGTAATGATCGCTACCAAGAAAGCGCCTAAATGGAATTACATTGTTAATAGTGATAACCTGATACTGAACAATGTAAAAGTGCAGAAAGGAAATGTAACGGCAATGGTGATGAATACTTCAGGGCAAACGGTTGCTGCAAAAACCTGGAACCAGCAGGGTGGTGCATTCAACCAGGTAATTGTTTTGCCTGCTACTGCCAAAGGTGTTTATGTAGTAAAAGTTGATAATGAAGGCGCTGTTTATTCTTTCAAAATATTTATACAATAGTTTTTTTGTTAACACTTGTTTTGATAAAAATTCAATGTCCCGCTTTTAGAGAAACCCGTAAGTAAAGATACTGTCAGCCTTTTTATTGAGGCTGACGTTTCTTTTGATGAATAAGCCTGCGTGGAATGATTGTCGGCTGTTGGTTCGATTTTGTATTTTTACTGTTGAAGTGTTTGAAGATGAACCATGTTTTTTCAATGGAATATGTATTGATGCCATGAAAAAATAAAAGTACAAGTGAGTGACACAACGATGTTGCCATG
>CAXTPJ010000437.1:0-755 GCA_964245855.1 uncultured Ferruginibacter sp.
CACCATATCTAAACAAAGCCTCATTTTTTTAATTGTATCCGGCATTGCCACAGGGCTGTCGTGGATCTTTTACTTTAAAGCGCTCCAAATTGGCAAAGTATCGCAGGTAGCACCGGTAGATAAACTCAGCGTAGCGCTCACCATCATTTTATCAGTTATTTTTTTGCAGGAAGCACTCACGGCAAAAATGGCCATCGGCGCTGTATTGATCATTGCGGGTACGCTGGTGTTGATTTTGTGAGATTTAGTAAGCCCTGAATAAAAATGGTCGTAAACAATTAACTGTTTACGACCATTTTGCGGAGAGTAAGAGATTCGTTCCGAAGAATCGGAATGATACAGTTTCCCATATACACACTTTCTCCCGAAAGCATTCGGGACTTCTTCAAACACCCGGTACTACTTTCCAGTTTTTAATAAGCATTTGTAAATACGCTTTGCTCTTTTTATTCTTAATTTCTTTTTCTCTTTTGAGCGCTTTCGTTCTTGTAGGATAAACTTCAAAATAGACAAGGCGAAGAAGCCGTTTACTGGATGTATATTTGCTCATTCCGTCAAAATGCTTGCTCATCCTGTGATCCAAGTCGTTACACTGACCTCCATAAAATGAAAAATCCTTCAAACTTTGAAGGATATAAACATAAATTTTTCCTCGCCATTATCACAGCTCAAATTTTAATTGCGGAGAGTAAGAGATTCGAACTCTTGATACAGTTTCCCATATACACACTTTCCAGGCGTGCTCCTTCAACCAC
>CAXTPJ010000437.1:855-3973 GCA_964245855.1 uncultured Ferruginibacter sp.
TCGGACAACTCTCCAATATTATAAATAACTAATAAACTTAACAGTTTTCTCAAATTATCACCTTCTCCCGAAGCTGTTCGGGACTCCTTCAACCACTCGGACAACTCTCCAATATTATAAATAACTAATAAACTTAACAGTTTTCTCAAATAAATACTTTCTCCCGAAGCTGTTCGGGACTCCTTCAACCACTCGGACAACTCTCCATTTTTTTACCGGACGGCAAAAATAGCGTTTCCCGTTTTATGAACCGAAAATTTTTTGTGCGTTGGCTGTTGTTATGTTGGCGACCTCTTCTATGGACACGTTTTTTACTTCGGCCAGCTTTGCAGCAATGTATTTTAAATAACTGCTTTCATTCCGTTTGCCTCGGAATGGTACTGGCGTTAAATAAGGTGCGTCTGTTTCCAATACCAGGCGTTCGAGGCCAATGTGCTGCAGTTCTTCCGCCAGGCCGGCTTTTTTATAAGTGATGACTCCGCCGATACCCAAATAAAAGCCTGCTTTGATGATCTCTTTGGCGCTTTCGTGACTGCCACTGAAACAGTGAAAAATACCCCGGATGCCTTTGGGCACATATTCTTTTACAATGTTGATGGTTTCCTGCATGGCATTGCGGGTGTGGATCACAATGGGCAGATTATATTGTAACGACCATTCAATTTGTGTGCGAAAAGCTTCTTCCTGTTCTTTTACAAAAGTTTTATTCCAGTAATGATCGAGGCCAATCTCTCCTACGGCGGCAAATTTTCTTTGTTGCAGCCAGTTACCCACCGCTTCCAGTTCTGTTTTGTAATTTTCTTTTACATAACAGGGGTGCAGACCCATCATGGCAATACATTTTCCGGGGAAGCGGGTTTCCAGCGCCAGCATGGCTTCTGTAGCACTACTATCAATGGCGGGTAAATAAAATTGTTGCACCCCTTCAATTTCGGCGTTTTGCATTACCATATCCAAATCGGCTGAAAATTCTTCGGAATAAAGGTGGGTGTGGGTATCTATCAATATCATACGCTGCAAAAATAAACCATAAAACTGCCGGTTGACGCATTTATTACATAACAATATCAACCCAATTATTCAAAGTTCAATTCATTTCTATACGTCTTTAACTCCTTATTTTTCAACGTAAAAAAATAGTTAACAAAATATTTGGTTTGTTCAAAAATCAGAGTATCTTGCAACCAGTTTTCATAGGGTACGGATTAAAAACGGGCCAGAGTTTCTACTCCGGCCCAATTTTTTGCCCCTAACTTTCCAACTTTACCTCCCTTTTCTCAAATCACTATTTTTTCAAAGCGAAAACCTTTGGCAGTAAAATGTTCCAGCATTTTTGGCAAAGCGTATTTCATTTTATCAAATGCTTTTTCACTGTCGTGAAATAAAACGATGGAACCATCTTCAGTGTGCTTCAAAACATTATCCAGGCATTTTTCTTTGGTAATGCCCAAATCAAAATCTCCACTGAGTACCGTCCACATGATTGGCTTCAAATGAAATGGCGCTGCTGAAATAATTTTCAGTTGCGCTTTAGTAGCCCTGCCATAAGGCGGACGAAAAAGATTGGAGTGTATTAATTTTCCAGCCTCGCTGATATTATCAAGATAAATACGATCATCCGTTTTCCACCCGTTCAAATGATTGTGCGTGTGGTTGCCAACGCTGTGGCCTGCTGCTATTATTTGTTGGTACGTTTCCGGGTTGGCCGCAACATTTTTTCCAATGCAAAAAAAAGTAGCGGTTGCATTGTATTGCTTTAACGCATCCAGCACAAAGGGCGTTATCTGCGGATGCGGACCATCATCAAAACTTAAGTAAATGGTTTTATTGGCAGGCGGCATTTCCCATATACAATCGGGATAGATTTTTTTTAGCCACCATGGAGTTTTTACCAGATACAACATGCGGCAAATTACGAATTGTTATTGTTGGGGAGGTAGTAGTTGCCCTGTATCTTTGCGGCATGTTTAACAAAGTAAGGGTAAGATTTGCGCCCAGTCCTACGGGCGGGCTTCATTTAGGCGGTGTACGTACCGTGTTGTACAATTATTTATTTGCCAAAAAACATGGTGGCGAGTTCATTGTCCGCATTGAAGATACCGACCAGACAAGGTTTGTAGAAGGCGCTGAAGCTTACATTTTTGAGTGCCTGAAATGGTGCGGACTGGAACCGGATGAAAGCGTATTGCATGGCGGGCCGTATGCGCCTTATCGCCAGAGCGAAAGAAAAGCAACTTATCGCCAATATGCAGAACAATTGATAAAAGATGGCCATGCTTATTATGCATTTGACACCCCGGATGAACTGGAAGCCATGAGGGAACGCCTTAAAACTAAAGGCAGCAACAGCATGCAATATGACCATTCCGTGAGGATGCAGATGAAAAATTCGTTGAGCCTTACGGCAGTAGAAACACAGGCTTTGATTGATAAAGGAACACCGTATGTGATCAGGATAAAAGTGGAACCGGGAGAACACATTCCTTTTAAGGATATGATCCGTGGCGAACTTAGTTTTGACACGAATTCGGTAGATGATAAAGTGTTGCTGAAAGCAGATGGTATGCCCACTTACCATTTGGCGGTTGTGGTGGATGATCATTTAATGAAGATCACCCATGCTTTTCGTGGGGAAGAATGGCTGCCAAGTGCGCCGGTACATATTTTATTATGGAAATACTTGTTTGGATTAAGCGCTATGCCGGAGTGGGCACATCTCCCATTGATATTAAAGCCTGATGGAAATGGCAAACTCAGCAAGCGTGATGGCGACCGATTAGGTTTTCCTGTGTATGCAATGGATTGGCAGGATCCTGCTACAAAAGATATTACCAAGGGGTTTAAAGAAATCGGTTTTTTACCGGAAGCTTTTAATAACCTGCTGGCCGTATTAGGCTGGAATGATGGTACCGAACAGGAAGTGTTTAGCATGGAAGAATTGATTGAAAAATTCAGTATTGAAAGGGTGCATAAAGGCGGCGCCAAATTCGATTTTGAAAAGGCAAAATGGTACAACCATGAGTGGATCAAAAAATTACCTGCAAGCCATTACCAGGCTGAAGTAAAAACCATTTTTGAAGCCAATGGAATAACGATAACTGACGAAGCCTCCTTTTTG
>CAXTPJ010000438.1:0-3960 GCA_964245855.1 uncultured Ferruginibacter sp.
GCGACGATCTGTTCAACTTCAGTTTTTCATAGCGGCTGTTTTTTTATTTACCGTTTAAAACCGGGTGAGCCACCCTTTATGGGATGGCTCACCCTGCTCCAACCACCTTCAACAGCTTTAAACATTAAACTTTAAACCTTTTCAACGTTCCGCTCCCCATCCCCATTTCAAAAAATCAGGAAAAGCCCTTGCCCAGGTAGGTACATTGTGTTTACCATCCTGTAGTTCGAGGTACTCAATATCGCTATCCTGGTAGCCTTTCTTTTTTAATTCAGCAATAAGGCTGATGGTATCGTCAATGGCATCAATAATGCCGTTATTGTTGCGGTCAGCGGTTTCATCCTGTGTGCCCACTTCAAAGAAAAATTTTAACCAGGGATAGTAATCGCCTTCCCTCACCTGCCGGTGCATGATGCGGTGCAATTCTTCTTCAAAGCTTTCATCCTCCTGCGCTTTATCCCGCCACCAAAAGGAACCGCTGAAAGCGCCTGCCTTGGTAAAGTTGGCAGGGTTGTTCCAAACAATATCAATCGCACTCAATGCGCCCAACGAAAAACCGGCATAAGAAATTTCTTTAAAAGAAGGAACGTTGTAAGTGGCTTTGATGAAAGGGATCAACTCTTCCATTACAAATTGATTGTATGCTGCAGCTTTGTGGCCACGGCCTTTATAATCCAAAATTTTTGCAGTGGCATATTCATTTCTTCTGTCATCACCACAATGCAGGCCCACACATAACAATGGTGTTATTTCATTTTGTTCGTACAGGTTCTCTAAAATATTTTCAAACTGCATTGTCACCAGGTCTTGTCCGTCGTTGATCAGCAGCAGGCCCATATCAGCAGGTATCGCCACGTTCACCGGCAGGTAGCAATCTACCTTCACCTCCCGTTGTAAAAATTCAGAAAAAATAAGGTGGTTCTCTATCGAAATACTGGCCATGTTTCTAATAAGCATATTTTCAAAAATAAGGAAACTTGATTTGTTTACAATTATTGAATGCGCCTTTGTTGCAGCGCATTTATCAATAACGTATCAATGCCTAAATCATTTTGTAACCGGCAATATTATATTTGGAAAATAGGTGTGATAAAAATATATTTGAACAACAGCTAAATCATATCTAATCAACCTCTCAACATTACATTGTATGAAAAAAATCGGCATCCTGCATGGTAAAGAAAGAAGCTTTCCCGAAGCTTTTGTGGCCAGGGTTAACAGTAAAAATATTGAAGGCATTGTGGCCGAACCTGTGTACATAGAAAAAGTAGCCCAGGGTGAAAGTACCGGTTACGCTGTAATCATCGACCGCATTTCGCAGGACGTTCCTTTTTACAGGGCATATTTAAAAAACGCAGCCTTGTGCGGCACGGCAGTCATCAACAACCCATTCTGGTGGAGCGCTGATGAAAAATTTTTCAACAACTGTTTATCTACTAAAATTGATGTACCGGTTCCTAAAACAGTGATACTGCCGTCAAGGGATTTACCGGTGGATACCACCGGTGATTCTTTCAGCAACTTATCGTACCCGTTAGACTGGGGCGGCATTTTCGACTACATTGGTTTTCCTGCATACATGAAACCTTTTGCCGGCGGTGGCTGGAAAAATGTGTACAAATTAACCAGCATAGATGATTTTTTTGAGAAGCATGCAGAAACCGGCGAACTGGTAATGATGCTGCAGGAAGAAATTATTTTTGAAGAATACTACCGTTGTTATTGCATCGGCGGCAAATACGTCCGCATCATGAGTTATGAGCCCCGCAATCCGCATCATTTGCGCTATGTGGCCGACTTTAAACCTTCTGAAGAAAAGCTGAAAATGATGACTGACCTGGTATTAAAGATTAATCATTATTTAGGCTACGATTTTAATACTGTTGAACTGGCATTAAGAGATGGCGTTCCTTATGCCATTGATTTCTGCAACCCGGCGCCGGATGCCGAAAGGACCAGTGTAGGCGAAGAAAATTTTGAATGGGTAGTAGAAACCGCCGCCACTTATGCCATTGAAAAAGCACAGGCGCAGGTAGAAGGCGAAGACAATTTAACCTGGGGAGAATATATCAAGCGGAGCGCTGCAAAAAAAGCTTTAGTACCCTAGATCCCTAAAGGGACTTTAAAACAGATCCATATAACTTAATAAACCAAAACACCCCTTCAGGGGATGGGGGCAACTGAATTATGGGAAACATTTCATACAAAAATTTCACGATCGGCGTTGAAGAAGAATACATGGTGATTGATCCTGTAACAAGGGAACTTAAAAGCCATGAACAAAAGATTGTACAGGAAGGCCAGAAGATCATTAAAGACAAAGTAAAGGCAGAGATGCACCAGGCCGTGGTAGAGGTTGGAACCGACATTTGCCAGGATGTGGATGAAGCCTTTGCAGATGTGGCAACACTCCGCAAAACCATCAGCGGTATCGGCGAAAGCCTTGGGCTTAAACTCGGCGCTTCCGGTACACATCCATTCAGTCATTGGGAAAGCCAGTTAATCACTGACCACATACGCTACAGCGAAATTGTAAACGAACTGCAGGAAGCTGCCCGCAGCAACCTCATTTTTGGGCTACACGTTCACGTTGGTATGGAAAGCCGGGAGCTGGCTATTCACATCGCCAACTCTGCCCGTTACTTTTTACCGCATGTATATGCACTCAGTACCAACTCCCCTTTTTGGGAAGGCAGGACAACCGGTTACAAATCTTTCCGCACCAAAGTATTTGATAAATTTCCCCGTACGGGCATACCCGATTATTTTGAAAGCATTGAAGCGTATGAAAATTATGTAAAGCTGTTGGTGAAAACCAACTGCATCGACAATGCTAAAAAAATCTGGTGGGATCTTCGGGTACATCCATTTTTCAATACGGTTGAATTCCGCATTTGCGATATTCCAATGACTGTCCAGGAAACCATCGCCATTGCTGCATTGTTCCAGGCTATTTGCGCCAAGCTGTATAAATTACGCAGCCAGAATTTGAATTTTATGATGTACTCACGGGCACTACTAAACGAAAATAAATGGCGTGCCAGCCGTTATGGTATCGATGGCAGTCTTATTGATTTTGGTAAAGAAAGCGAAGTGAACACCAGGGTGTTGATCTATGAATTATTAGATTTTGTTGATGATGTAGTGCCGCATTTGGGAAGCCGCCATGCAATAGATTATGTACATAAAATGCTGGAGCAGGGTACCGGTGCAGACAGGCAATTAAAAGTATTTGAACAAACGAAAAGCCTCAGCGATGTGGTAGATTATATTCACGGCAACTTTTTAACCGGCATATAAATCATCTTAAATTATATAACTACAAGCCCTGGGTTTTTCCGGGGCTTTGTTGTTTAATAGGATTAAACGTTTAGGGTTTAGCAGTTTGGAATTTGAACGAGGTTAGTGGCTAATTCTTATCAACATCAGCCCTGTCTTCCACTCCTACTCCGGCACAGTGGCCAGGATTCTTCCTCCTTCCCTTTGGGAAGGTCGGGTGGGGCCTCACCGGGGTATCCGTTGCAGCCAGGCGTAGCCGTTATACTACAGGATTACTTTTTTTGCGAATTGAAAAAGTTTTTTAACGGTTTAACCGATGTTTTACAGCTCATTTAATCGTACATTCATATAATCCTGGTGATACTTTTTTCTTTGCAATATTTGTCTAATATCATTGAAATGTACATTTACGAAAACTTACTCCGGTAACTTGTAAAGTACATTTCTTTTTAAAAACCTTTCCTTCTACGTTGTCAAAAAATCCCGCCACCAGTAGCCGGAATTTTTAATCGTTCGCAATTGCGTTTTAAAATCAACATGCACCAGGCCAAAGCGTGCGTTGTATCCTTCGCTCCATTCAAAATTATCCATCAGCGTCCAGGCAAAATATCCTTTTACATTTACACCTTCTTTCTTTGCTTTCAAAACCGCCTGCAAATGCTGCTGAAAATAAGCAATGCG
>CAXTPJ010000439.1:0-3949 GCA_964245855.1 uncultured Ferruginibacter sp.
GGCGGCACCATCGGCTGGATTAAGTGGCAAAAGCCGGGCTTTGAATTGGGTTTGATGTTAAAGCAATGCCTCGATGAAAATCCTGGTATCCGTGGCATCATGCTGGGTTCCCATGGTTTGTTTACCTGGGGCGATACCGCTTATGAAAGTTATATCAACACCCTCGAAGTAATTGAACGTTGCGCTCAATACCTGGAAGATAATTATGGCAGGAAAGGAGCAATTTTCGGCGGACAAAAAATTGAATCTTTAAACAAAGAGGAACGCTTGAAACAAGCAGCAGTATTGGCTCCTGTCTTGCGGGGCTTCTGCTCTTCCAAAACAAACATGCTCGGTCATTTTACGGATGATGACAGGGTGTTGCAATTCATCAACTCCAATGATCTTGATCGGTTGGCGCCGCTGGGTACCAGTTGCCCGGATCATTTTTTAAGAACGAAAATTTCACCATTGGTATTGGAATTAAGTGCTGATCAGGATCTCAGCGATATCAATTCTCTCAAAGAAAAATTGGCCCCGGCATTTGATGCTTACAGGAAAATGTATGCAGATTATTATAACACCTGCAAACATCCCAACAGCCCTGCCATTCGTGATGCAAACCCGGTGGTGATTTTATATCCTGGTGTTGGTATGTTCACTTTTGCAAAAGATAAACAAACTGCAAGAGTAGCTGGTGAATTTTATATCAATGCCATCAACGTAATGCGTGGTGCCGAGGCCGTTAGTGAATACACTTCGTTGCCACGACAGGAAGCTTTCAATATTGAATACTGGTTATTGGAAGAAGCCAAGCTGCAGCGCATGCCAAAACCAAAAGCATTGAGCGGCAGGGTTGCATTGGTGACTGGAAGCGGCGGCGGTATCGGTAAAGCCATCGCAAAAAGATTTGCAGAAGAGGGCGCCTGCGTTATCTTATCGGATAACAATGCTGAACGGCTGGCAGAAGCAAAACAGGAATTCATTGCTCAATATGGAAAAGATGCGGTGGCGGCTGACATACTTGATGTCACCAAGTCAGAAAGTATCCACACAACTTTACAAACAGCAGCGCTTTCATTCGGCGGAGTAGATATCATCGTCAACAACGCCGGCTTGTCTATCTCCAAAACCATTGAAGGGCATACAGCAGCCGATTGGGACCTGCTGTATGATGTATTGGTGAAAGGCCAGTTTTTAGTAACACAGCAATCTGTTGAAACCATGCGCAGGCAAGGCTTTGGCGGCGATGTCATCAATATTGTAAGTAAGAATGCATTGGTAAGCGGGCCAAACAATGCAGGCTATGGTTCAGCAAAAGCGGCGCAATTGCATTTGTCAAGATTGAATGCTGCAGAACTGGGCAAAGATAAAATAAGGGTGAATGTTGTTAACCCCGATGCTGTAATTTCAGGCAGTAATATCTGGAGCGGCGGCTGGGCAGAAGGCAGGGCAAAAGCGTATGGCATCACGGTTGAAGAATTGCCAAAATATTACGCCAGCCGTACGTTGCTGAATGAAATTATTTTACCTGAAGATATTGCCAACGCCTGCTTTGCCCTCACCGGCGGTTTGTTAAATAAATCAACCGGTAATGTGCTGAATGTTGATGGCGGTGTGGCTACAGCATTTGTGCGATAAGCTAAGGAACTGAATGAAGATGATGTAACCGGCAGATGTTTTTCAATGGAACAGCATTGGCGACGCTCCGTTCAAATTCAGTTTTTCATGGCAGCTTTGTTGAAGCGTTTGGGTTAAGAAAAGTAAGCGTTTATTTGTTTTTATATTTGGTAGACAAAGGGTGGCAGTTCCCTGTCAGCCCTTCTTTTATTCATTGCTTGTTAAATTGAAAATATGCTGATAGAAAAAAACAGGATTGCCGATTTCAACGAAGGGCATTTTGCTGATCATAAAAGAAGATTTGATTTTGCTGCATCAACCATCCATGATGTAGAATCGGTAATACAGAAATTGATTGCGTTCCAGGTGGCCATCCCAAGCTGGGCGCTGGGTACAGGCGGTACCAGGTTTGGCAGGTTTTCCGGCGCCGGCGAACCGGGTAACCTCGAAGAAAAATTGGAGGATATTGGTTTGTTGCATGCTCTTAATCATTCAAGTGGTGCGGTGTCACTCCATATTCCATGGGATATACCTGAGAATTATGCGTCCATCAAAGCGACGGCTGCCCAATTGGGATTGGCTTTTGATGCCGTTAATTCCAATACTTTCCAGGATCAAAAAGGCCAGGAGCTAAGCTATAAATTTGGCTCGTTGCAACACGTTAATAAAGCTGTTCGTAAACAGGCCATTGAGCATAACATCGAAGTAATCAAACATGGTGTCGAGTTAGGCTCAAAGGCACTCACTGTTTGGTTAAGCGATGGCAGTTCTTTTCCCGGACAATTAAATTTTAGGAAAGCTTTTCAAAACACATTGGAAAGTTTAAAAGAAATATACGCAGCACTTCCTGCATATTGGAAAATATTTGTAGAGTACAAAGCCTTTGAACCCAATTTCTATTCAATGACAGTGGGGGATTGGGGACAATCTTTATTGTATGCAAATAAATTAGGCGAACAGGCGTACACGTTAGTTGACCTTGGCCATCATTTACCAAATGCCAACATTGAGCAAATTGTATCACTGCTTTTAATGGAAGGCAAATTGGGTGGCTTTCATTTTAACGATAGTAAATACGGAGATGATGATCTTACCGTAGGCAGTATAAAACCTTACCAGTTGTTTTTAATTTTCAATGAACTGGTAGAAGGTATGGATGCAAGGAGCATGAATCATGCAACTGATTTGGGCTGGATGATCGATGCCAGTCATAATATAAAAGATCCGCTGGAAGACCTGTTGCAATCAGTAGAAGCCATCATGCTGTCGTATGCACAGGCACTGATCGTTGACAGAAAAAAATTGAACGCAGCACAGCAAAACAACGATGTAGTTGCAGCACAGGAAATTTTTCAGGATACGTTCCGTACCGATGTAAGGGCCATCGTTGCTGAAGCAAGGTTAAGAAGTGGCGGTGCATTAAACCCGTTACAATTTTTCCGGGATCAAAAAATACGCACACAATTAATTAAAGAAAGAGGGACTAAAACCGTAGCAACCGGATTGTAATGAATAAAATTCCAGCGATAGCCATATTTGATGTTGGAAAAACCAATAAAAAATTATTGCTGTTTGATGAACAGTATTGTTTGTTGCAGGAAGAAAGTACACAGATGGCCGAAACCAAAGATGAAGATGGTTTCCCCTGTGAAGATGTAGAGGCATTAGCCATTTGGGTAAAAAATTCTTTTGAAAAAATCCTGCAGGATGCCCGATTTGAAATCAAAGGTGTAAACTTTTCTGGCTACGGCGCCAGTTTTGTTTTGCTGGATGAAAAGCTGCAAGTCATTTTTCCGTTGTACAATTACCTGAAACCTTTTCCTGCAGACCTGAAACAAAAATTTTATTCGCAATACGGCGAAGAAGATTTGATGGCCCGACAAACAGCTTCTCCTGTGTTGGGCAATCTCAATTCCGGTATGCAACTGTACCGGTTGAAACAGGAAAGACCTTTTGAGTTTGCCAAAATAAAATATGCATTGCATCTTCCCCAATACCTGTGTTTTGTCTTAACCGGCAAAGTATTGAGCGATATCACCAGCATTGGCTGCCACACTGCATTGTGGGATTTTGAAAAGCAGCAATACCATGACTGGGTACTCGAAGAAAGGATTGATACGATCTTAGCTCCAGTTGCCGAAAGCGGTTCCATTGCTGCCAATATCGGTCAGCATATTCCTGTTGGTGTTGGCTTGCACGATAGTTCAGCAGCACTGATTCCATACCTCATTTCATTCACCGATCCATTTATTTTATTGTCAACCGGCACCTGGTGCATCACGCTGAATCCTTTTAATGATTCGCCCCTTACTGATGATCAATTAAAAAAGGACTGCCTGAGTTATCTTTC
>CAXTPJ010000440.1:0-3947 GCA_964245855.1 uncultured Ferruginibacter sp.
GATAAAAGTATTTACCTCGCCTGTAAACTGAGCCGGAAAGATAAAACGATTCCGCAGCGTTTTGCGTTGGTATCAGTGCCGGCAAGGCGCCTGCCACGGTTTGTAATTTTGCCTTCCAAAGAAGGGGAGTCGCAGATTATTTTGCTGGAAGACATCATCCGTTTTTGCCTGCCTTATATTTTTTCTTTCTTTGATTATGATACTTTTTCTTCTCATATCATTAAGGTAACAAGGGACGCTGAAATTGATATTGACAGCGACATTGCGACTTCATTGATTCAAAAAATCGAGAAGGGATTAAAGAACCGTAAGAAAGGAAAACCAGTGCGGCTGGTGTACGACCGGGACATTGATCCATCGTTGCTCACTTACCTCATCAAGCGGTTAGGCCTAACCGAAAAAGATAACCTGGTGCCGGGTGGCCGCATCCATAATTTTAAAGATTTTATCAACTTCCCGGAGAGTGTTTTTTCTCAAAAAAGTTTGCGTAAAAAACCATTTGTTCATCCGCTGCTGAAAAATTTTACAAGGGTTACCGATGTGGTGATGAAGAAAGATGTGCTGCTGAATTTTCCCTATCATTCTTACGACAGTGTGATAGACCTGTTGCGGGAGGCCGCCATCGACCCTGAAGTAACGCACATTAAAGTAACCTGTTACCGGTTGGCGCCACGCTCAAAAATTGTGAACGCCATCACCAACGCCGTCCGCAATGGAAAACATGTAACGGTAGTGCTGGAACTGCGGGCAAGGTTTGATGAAGAGGCCAATTTGGAATGGAAAGAAGAACTGGAAGAAGCCGGTGTAAAAGTGTTGCTGGGCGTACCCGGATTTAAAATCCATGCAAAAATTTGCCTGATAAAAAAAGTGGTAAAAGGTCAGACAACGCACTACGGTTTTGTAAGCACCGGGAACATGAATGAAAGCACTGCCAAAATTTATGGCGATCATTGCCTGCTTACTTCCGACCGCAGCATTATGGCCGATGTGAACAGGATCTTTCATTACCTGGAACAACCAAAGACAAGGATTGAACATTTGAACGCCTGCAAAACATTGCTGGTTAGTCCAGTCACCATGCGGCGGCAATTGCTGGCCATGATGGACAAAGAAATAAAAATTGCCAAAACCGGCAAAAAAGCCAGCATTATTTTAAAACTGAATTCACTCAGCGATATAGAACTCATTACCAAATTATACGAAGCTGCCAAAGCCGGCGTAGAAATAAAAATGGTGCTGCGGAGTATCTGTTGCATGGTTACTGAAAACAATAAATTCAAGGAGCCGGTGCAGGCCATCAGCATTGTGGATGAATACCTGGAACATGCACGGGTAATGATCTTTCACAATGGCGGCCACGAAAAAACCTACATATCTTCTGCCGACTGGATGGTGCGTAACATCGATCACCGGGTAGAAGCGGCTTGTCCTATTTTTGAAAAAGGCATTCAGCAGGAAATAAAAGATATTTTGCTTATTCAACTCTCCGATAACATCAAAGCCCGCAAGCTGGACAATGAACTCAGCAACCAATATGTAAACCCACGCAACCGGAAAAAAGTGCGGTCACAAATTGAAATTTATAATTACCTGTTCCGCAAATTATCCACATAGCACCCACAAGCCCGTTTCTGCAGCATATCAGTTGCTTACCAACTTATCTTTGTTCGATTGGCGGTAATTTTTTTGCCATGAAATGCACGGATGAATACCAATGGGGTTTAACTGCCTCATCGGGCATTCAAAAATCGATATAACTGATTTTGTTTTCATTCGTGATAATTCGTGCATTCGTGGCATAGTTTTACGTGCCGTTTAAAAGCATTTTATAGGCCGGACTTTATATCATTGATTAAGCTTCAGGGCAAATATGATTTTGTTATTATTTCCTTTTGGGGAAAGGAAATAATAATGACTCTTGTACATCATTTCTTTATTGTACTTTTTTGCCGCTCCTTTATGAAGTTGTTGAAACAAAGTGCAGGCCGCTAAAAAATCTAAATCAACAGCATTTTGAATTTAGCAGCAATCGATATAGGCAGTAACGCAGCAAGGCTTTTAATAACCGAAGTTATTGTTGATGCCAGTGGCAACACCGTATTCAACAAACTCAATTTGGTACGGGTGCCACTGCGTTTGGGCTTCGATGTTTTTGAGCAGGGCTACATTTCGAAAGAACGCACCAACATGATGCTGCAAACCATGAAGGCATTTAAAAATTTGTGCAATGCGTACGGCGTGGCACACATCAGGGCCTGCGCTACCAGTGCCATGCGTGATGCCAAAAACTCGGCAGAGATCATCCGCCGGGTACGGCAGGAAGCCGAGATCAACATCGAGATTATCAGCGGCGACCTGGAGGCGAACATGATCTACGAAAACCATGTGGCCGAAACAATGGACAAAGACCATAGTTACCTCTACATCGATGTTGGCGGCGGCAGCACCGAATTGTCGTTCTTCAGCAGCGGCATACTCATCTACAAAAAATCGTTCAACATCGGCACCATCCGCTTATTAAAAAATATGGTAACAGAAAAGGAATGGGACGAAATGAAAGACACCATCCGTGCAGTTACTAAAGGCCATAAAAAAGTAATTGCCATCGGCAGCGGCGGCAATATCAACAAAGTGTTTTCCATGAGCAAAAGAAAAGATGGCAAACCTTTGACCCTCGAACTGCTGCGGGATTATTACAAAGAACTAAGCAGCGTAACCTTAGCAGACCGCATTGTAAAATACAGCTTAAGAGAAGACCGGGCCGATGTAATTGTACCTGCCTTATCCATTTATGTAAACGTAATGCGCTGGGCGAATGCCGATGAAATTTACGTTCCGAAAATTGGTTTGGTTGATGGATTGATACGGCATATTTGGGATGAAGTGAAAAGCTGATAAACTCAGTCAGGGGTTATCTCAAAATATATTTAGATATTACTTAACCGCCGACGGGTTGGCAAACATTTTTCAAGTTTAAAAACTGCAAAACCCTGTCAGCGGTTGCAAACCCTGACGGCGGTTGGATGACACGATAAGCTGTTTTTATAAATCATATTTCGATTGCCGTTTATTTAAAGAATATACGCAAAGGAGCCAAGAAAGAAAAAACGCAAAGAAGAGCAATAAAACTTTGCGTTTTTGCCTCTTTGCATTCTTGGCTTAAAAAAAGTTGTTAGGTAAACTACATAGAATCATAATCGGTCTTAGTAAGCAACACCTTCTCCCATCCCCAAAAAAGTTTTCCGTTTACGATTTATCAAAATCTTTTCTACATTTACACCGGCGATTATTTTTCCGGGTATTGTTTTTTTCTAACGCAGGGCCAATTCCTTCCCATTCGCTGATTGCTAATCAATAAACAATTACCATGGCTCCCGAAAAAGAATACAAAAAAGTTACCACCAACACCATTCAAAAAATGAAAGCAGCAGGAGAGAAGATCTCCATGATCACTGCGTATGATTTTTCTTTTGCTACTTTATTTGATGCTGCGGGCATAGATATCATGCTGGTTGGCGACAGTGCCAGCAATGTAATGGCCGGCCATACCACTACTTTACCTATTACGCTTGACCAAATGATTTACCATGCGCAAAGCGTAGTAAGGGCAAGGGAAAGGGCATTGATCGTTGTGGATATTCCCTTTGGTTATTATCAATCCAATTCAGATATCGCCCTGGCTTCAGCCATCCGCATCATGAAAGAAAGTGGCGGCCATACCGTAAAATTAGAAGGCGGTGAAGAAATATTGGACTCTGTAAAAAAGATCGTCAGCGCTGGTATTCCGGTAATGGGGCATTTGGGTTTAACGCCGCAATCCATTAATAAATTTGGAACTTATGTGGTGCGTGCCACAGAAGAAAATGAAGCGGATAAATTACGGAAAGATGCATTGCTGCTGCAGGAAGCCGGCTGCTTCGCTATTGTGCTGGAAAAAATTCCGGCAG
>CAXTPJ010000441.1:0-3944 GCA_964245855.1 uncultured Ferruginibacter sp.
TTTTCACGCAAAGAATACAAAAAGGCAAAGCCGCAAAGTTGTATTTTTTTTCTTTGCTTCTTTTATTTCTTGGCGCCTTTGCCTGATTAACATTAAGTAAAACGACATCGGATGGTAATAGATTTTTCAATTATGGATTCTTTTATTTTTTGTTACCAGCTTCAGTAATTCTATGCAACATCGTTGTGAACTTGTTCTGTCATTCATTCTTTTTAGTAAAAAGAATGAAATGATCTCACTTGTACTGTTTGTGTTTCATAGCAGCTATCGGGTACTTCTATATGTGGAGTTAAATCCATCGATTTCTTTCTCAACTTTGCCCATTTCCTCATTTGCAAATTTGCACATTGCTACAGGTTATTGTTGATCGCTTCCTGCGTCCTGTCTATGCCAAAACTTAAGAAACAACCGATGAACACAAATCGTTTACTCGGCGGCGTTACTGCCTCTTTCCGGCTGCCATCATAACTGTAATTGTAACTGTAAATTTGTTTTTGTCCCAATACATTGTTTACGCCCAATACAAATACGGCAAAAGTTTTCACATCTTTCTTACCCAAATTAGGCAGGTAATTTACACTAAAACTCATGCTGTTGTAATTGATGGTTTTCCCTTCATCGGTAATCACATATTTACTTTGGTTATTGTCGTATGCGATCCGGTAATATGGCCTGCCTGTTGCAAAATTATAACTCAGGTTAAAACCGGTTTTCCAGGGCAATACAAAACGTTTAAACACAAATGAAGCAGTATGGTTGGCGGCAAAAGAAGGTTCAATCTCTTTTGGATAGTTGAGAAAATCCCTTTTAGTATCCAGGTAAGAATAAGAGAACCAGTAGTCAACATTTTTGATTGTTTTTTTATCCCTCCAGAAAAGTTCTACTCCTTTTGCATAGCCAAAGCCATTGTTGTTGATTACACCATCCCGTTGATTATTAACAAAGCCGGTCTTGTACAGGTCATCATATTTTTTATAGAACACTTCCGTACGAAAAGTATGATCAGTTGTTTGCTGTGTGTACTGAAAAATATAATGCGCCGCTTTTGAATAATCAAGTCCTGCAGTTCCGGGCAAATAGCGCCTTTCCGGGTTCTGATAAAAGATGCCATACGCCAGTGAAGCCTGGCTGTTGGCCGCCAGTTTATAAGCCAGCGAAACCCTTGGAGCCACATTCCATTTATTAATTACCTGCGAATGCTCCAGCCGGCCCCCAATTTTTGCGGCTAAACTATTAGTGAGATAAATATCTGTTTCGGCAAAACCAGCATACAAATTATCCTCTACCGTTTCAGTGTATTTTGTACCGTCGTATAAAGTGTAGGTAGATTTTTCTTTACTGTAGAAGTAATCTGACCCAAAACGGATGGCATTCAATCCGCTGAATTTTTTCTCCAACACTACCCTGCCCTGTGCATAAGTGCCGTTGTTGATCAAACTGAAATTTTTAAAGGCAAAAAATTGTGGCGTGGTGATGATCGTTTTTCTGTCGTTGGCATCCTGCGTTTCATTATTGATATCATCTTTGTTGGTGCTGAAGCTGATACCGGTTTGAATTCGCCAGCCTTTCCCGATCCTGTCTTTCCAGTTTAGGTTTTGGTAGATGTTGAGGTTCTTGATACCAAAGGCATCTTTCAATCCGATAGAATCAATATCGCCTGTTCTAAAACCCGTTTTATTCTGGCTTACGTACCCGTAATATTTTACAAAGCCGCCGCTTTTGGTGCGGATGCGGAAATTGGCATCGCCCTGGTTGTAAATCGGCAATTGAAAGAAATCCTGCTTTTGTTTGATCACTTTAAACGCCAGCCATAAGTTGGTATGGTTAAACGATAAACCCCAGGATGATTTTTTATCTTTTGACAAATGCTGGATGCCGCCACCAACACCTACAACAGATATGCCCACATCTGCCTGTGTTCTCTCCGGCAGATCAGTACTTTCCAGTATCAATGCAGAAGAAAGCGCCTGGCCATACAAAGCTGAATAACCACCCGTACTGAAGACGGTGCCTTTAAATAAAAATGGATTAAACCTTCCACGGGTAGCGATGCCTGGTGTGCTGCTGTAAAAAAAGTTGTTGACGAGGTTGCCATCCATGTAGATCTTGCTTTCTGTGGCAGTACCGCCCCTTACAAACAAACCTTCGCTTTCGCCAACCTGTTGCGTTCCCGGCAATGTTTTAAAAGCACTGGTAATATCACCGTTAGCGCTGGGTGTGGTAACAATATCGATCGAATTCAATACAGCGCCTTTTGTTTTATCGCTTGCTTCAAAAGATCCTGCTGAAATAACGACTGCTTTTAGTTCTGTTATTTGTTCTTTTAAAGCAATATCCTGCACAATGGGCGATGTCGCAATGGTAATCTTTTGCGAAATGGTTAAGTAACCAGAACTGGTAGCTTCCAATACCTGCTCTCCTTTTTCATCAGTGGTAAAAAAGTAATTCCCAAGAGAGTCTGAAGTTGCCCCATCGTAGGTATTTTTTAGCTGAATGCTTACCCCGGGCAACGACTTATTTTTATTATCTTTAATGTGTCCGGAAATTTTTACCTGGGCGCCGCAAATGGAATAACTCAATAATAATGCGGCAGTTAATAGCTGTTTCATGGTTTATAAATATATCACAAATATAGAGTAGTTTATTAAATAAACTAAAATAATTTTTTGTTTTCTTTTACCTAATTTTTTGAATATGATGTTTTACAAGGAAAATATTTTACTATAATTAATTGAATAACAAATACTTGAAAGCTTTTTATCTCCACCTTAACAGTCATGCATACACTAAAAAACTTATTAACATCGAAAAAAAAATATTTTTTTATGTGGGGGTAATTTGTACTTTAGCAGTAGAATTTAATGGGTTAGTAAGTACAAAGGGTCAACAGCAATGTTGACCCTTTTACTTTTAAATCGTCTCAAACTTTTCTTCTTTATTATAATCCACTCACCGAAGTTTCCTGATGCTGTTGATAAACAATTAAAAGAAAATATTTTCAATCTTAGTTGCCTCTTTACAAAGAAAAAGTACTGTTGGATAATTCATGCTTGTATTTAAGTTGAATAAAGAACTAAAGCACAAGAGTGCGACGCCAATGAAGTTGAATAGCATTTGTTAAGCCGGGAACAAAATAAAAAATACTGCGGGCAGTATTTTACTTTCAAGCAATCCATTTATGCAGTCAAGTACTTCACCTGTTCAATTAAAACCTGCTTGTCGTTTTTACTTTTTATTTTTACGCCATGAGTAAAACCAAGTCAGCATTTTTTTGCCAGAGCTGCGGATATGAAAGCGCCAAGTGGTTAGGCAAATGCCCGATCTGCAATAACTGGAATACGTTTGTGGAAGAGATCGTTGTGAAGGGTACTGATAAAAATGAAAAAGATGAATGGAAACAATACAATGGAAAAGAAAAATTAAAAACCATTGCCATCAGCGATGTAAGTAGTGCGGCAGAACAGCGCATTACCACGGGTGATGCAGAATTGAACCGTGTACTGGGCGGCGGCATTGTAACCGGTGGCATTGTGCTGGTAGCAGGCGAACCCGGTATTGGTAAATCAACGTTGTTTTTACAAATTGGTTTGCAACTAACCGACATTGTTACCCTTTACATCAGCGGTGAAGAAAGTGAGCAGCAGATAAAAATGCGGGCAGACAGGTTGGGCATCCGCAATGATAATTTTTATTTACTTACAGAAACCAATACGCAAACCATTTTCCAGGAAGTAAAGAAACTGAAACCGCAACTGCTGATCGTTGATTCTATACAAACATTGCAATCGCCGTATGTCGAAAGCGGTGCCGGCAGTGTAAGCCAGATAAGGGAAACAGCCGGTGAGTTGCAACGCTTTGCCAAAGAAACCAACACGCCGGTTTTTATTATTGGCCACATTACCAAAGACGGCACCATTGCCGGGCCAAAAATTCTGGAACACATG
>CAXTPJ010000442.1:0-3932 GCA_964245855.1 uncultured Ferruginibacter sp.
GCTTGTGTGGCGGCATATCAAAAGCCCGGAATTCTAAAATACCCAGTCGGCCCGAAGAAGAATCAGGTGAGTATAATTTGTCAATACAGAATTCTGAACGGTGTGTATTGCCGGTGATGTCGGTGAGCAAATGCCGGAAAATCCGATCGGTAATCCAGAAAGGCACAAAGCCTTTTTCCGGCACCTGGCTAAAAGCGATTTCCATTTCATACAAACGGTCTTCCAAACCTTCGTCTATCCTCGGGGCCTGGCTGGTAGGCCCAATGAACGAACCGGAAAATAAGTAGGATAAACCAGGGTGCTGCTGCCAAAAAGTAATCAGGCTGCGCAACAGATCGGGCCGCCGCAGCAACGGGCTGTTATCCGGAGAGGATCCACCAATGGTAATGTGGTTGCCGCCGCCGGTACCGGTATGCCTTCCATCCAGCATAAATTTTTCTGTGCCAAGCCTTGCCAGGCGGGCTTGTTCATACAACGTATCAGTAGTATGACATAGCTCCTTCCAGTTTTTTGAAGGATGAATGTTGACTTCAATTACTCCGGGATCCGGCGATACTACCAAACGTTCCACCCGGTTGTCCCTTGGTGGTTCATATCCTTCTATCCTAACGGGCATGTGTAGTTGCGCTGCCGTTGCTTCTACCGAAGCAATGATGTCGAGGTAATGCTCCAGGTATTCCATCGGCGGAATAAAAATATAAATAATGCCATCCCTTGCTTCAACGCTCAACGCTGTGCGGATGGTTTCTACTTCCATTGTTATTTCCGCTTCGGGTTCTGCTGCTTTCTTTTTTGCATCTGCTTTGTCTTTTTCCGAAGGTGCTGCTGCATGCGGCAGCGGCTCATTGTTTTCAAACACTTTGCCATAACGGGAGATAATGGTTTCATGGAAATTTTCCAGCATCGGAACGGGTTCAAACAAACTGCGTTCTACGGATTGCGGTTTTTTAGCTGCTGGTACCACGGGTAAAGATTCCAGCGGTAAACGCAGGCCGATGGGAGAGTTGCCCGGCACTAAAAACAAATACTCCCGGTTAAAAAACCATTTGCAACTCAGCCATTGGTTGTTCCAGTAATTCCATCGTAACGGTAATACATATCCCACCGGTTCTCCCAATCCCTGGTTCAGCAATTGTGCTAAAGTGCGCCGCTCCAGCGGGTCTTTTAAGTTTGATTTTAACGGATCAACATTGATCGGGTTCTTTCCTTCTGTCCACAAAAAATAGAAAACATCTTCATAAGCAGGGTTCACATTATCTGGGCTCACTGCCAAATGTTTGGCCAGCTCGGCTGCGAAAAGACCGGCATCTTTTGCTGTATATTGTTGCGTGGTTTTTTCATGCGCCACCAGGTCAATATTTTTCCAGACAGGGTAACCATCTTTTCGCCAGAACAAACCATATTGCCAGCGGGGCAAAGGCTCACCGGGATACCATTTGCCCTGTCCATAATGTATCAAGCCATCCGGACCGAATTTTTCTCTTAACCGGAATATCAAATCATGCGATAAAATTCTTTTCTCTTTTCCATCAGCAGCCGTATTCCATTGATCCGATTCCATATCATCAATCGAAACAAAAGTTGGCTCGCCGCCCATCGTCATCCTCACATCACCGGCTTCCAGGTCCCTGTCAACCTGCTCACCCAGTGCGTTCATCTCCATCCATTGCTGTTCGGTGTAAGGTTTGGTCACCCTGGGGTCTTCATACAAACGAAAAACCGAGTTGTCAAATTCAAAACTTACTTCGCATTTGTCGGTAGCGCCCACCACTGGTGCAGCACTCACATAATCCGGCGTACAAGCCAGTGGAATATGGCCTTCGCCGGCAAACAGACCAGATGTGGCATCCAGCCCGATCCAGCCGGCACCGGGAATGTACACTTCTGCCCAGGCATGCAGGTCGGTGAAATCGGCTTCCGGACCTGATGGTCCGTCCAATGATTTTTCATCTGCCTTCAATTGAACCAAATATCCCGAAACAAACCTTGCCGCCAACCCTGCATGGCGTAAAATATGCACCAGCAACCACGCCGAATCCCGGCAGGAACCCAATGCCTTGATGAGTGTTTGATCAGGTGTTTGCACGCCGGGTTCCATGCGGATAGAATAGGCAATGTCTTTATTCACCTGGTGGTTCACCTGCACCAAAAAATCAACAATGCGTTTGGGTTTTGAGCGGTCGATGTGTTTTAATACCCATGCCTGCAACAACTGCCCGTCTTCTTTTATTTCTAAATAGGGGCCTAACTCTTTTGCCAAATGTGCCGGGTAAGTAAAAGGAAAATTTTCTGCGTATTCTTCCACAAAAAAATCAAACGGGTTAATCACCTGCAGGTTGGCAATCACTTCCACTTCAATGGCGAGCTGAGTTGCCTTTTCAGGAAACACCACCCTGGCCTGCCAGTTGCCAAACGCATCCTGCTGCCAGTTGATGAAATGATCTTTGGGAGAAACTTTAAATGAGTAGGCTTCAATGGGAGTGCGTGAATGAACCGCCGGCCGCAGGCGGAATACATGTGGCGATAATGCCACGAGCCTGTCGTAAGAATAAACTGTTTTGTGCCTGATAGCTACCCGTATTGCCATAGAAAAATTGATTTAAAAATGAGCAGCAACACAATCGTTTTTTAAATATAGGGTTGAATCAGTGGAATGAAAAATTTATATTGATTTGAATAGTTTATATAAAAATATTTTGGGCGCCCGGGCGGGTTATCCGCTGCAAGTCCTCGGCCATGTTTAGCATAGCTGCTTAGCAGGTAAAACTTTTCAGGGCCTGTGGGCTTTCCGCTACTACCCCTGGCGCAAACTGCTTACCGGATGTTGGTTTTTACTAATTGGCTTTGCTACCTTCGCAGCCATGAAAGATTACAAAGATCTGCGGATTATTTTTATGGGCACACCGGAGTTTGCGGTGGCTTCTCTGGATGCATTGGTAAAGGCAGGGTGCAACATTGCAGGTGTTATCACAGCGCCGGACAAAGCCGCCGGCCGTGGCATGCAGTTACAACAAAGTGCGGTTAAAAAATATGCGGCAGAAAATAATTTATACATCCTGCAACCCGAAAAACTAAAGAACCCGGAGTTTTTAGAAGCGCTGCAATCACTGAAAGCAGACCTTCAAATAGTGGTGGCTTTTAGAATGTTGCCGGTGGTAGTGTGGGATATGCCGCCAATGGGTTCAGTAAACTTGCATGGAAGTTTATTGCCGCAATACCGTGGTGCTGCACCTATCAATTGGGCAGTCATTAACGGCGAAACTGAAACCGGCGTAACCACTTTTAAACTGCAACACGAAATAGATACCGGCCATATTTTACTGCAGGAAAGTTTTCCAATAGGAGAAAACGAAACTGCAGGGGAAGTCCACGACCGCATGAAAGAAATTGGTGCGGCATTGCTGGTAAAAACGGTAAAGGGACTGGCAGATGGAACGCTGCAGGAGAGGCCGCAATCGGCAGTGGAAGCATCGTCAATGGTCAATGGTCAATCGTCAATAGAAGAGCCGGCTAATGTAGGGATTCATTCACCATTCACCATTCACCATTCACCACCAAAACATGCTCCCAAGATTTTCACCGAAACCTGCAAGATTGATTTCAGTAAAACGGTCAGCGAAGTGCACAATTTGATCCGTGGCCTCTCACCATTTCCCGGTGCATTCACTTTTTTAAATGAAAAGATGCTGAAGATATTTAAAAGTGAAAAAGAAATTTCATCGCCTGCTCTACAAGGAACATTCAAACTCGGCGAGGCCAAAACTGATGGTAAAACATTCCTGCAATTCACCTGCTCAGACGGATACATTTCTGTAAAAGAATTACAATTGGAAGGAAAAAAGAAAATGGCGGTGGAAGATTTTTTAAGAGGGGATAAGCTCTAATCTTTTTTCTTCTGAAAAAAATTGTTTGAGGATACTGCTTTTGTTTTT
>CAXTPJ010000443.1:0-3931 GCA_964245855.1 uncultured Ferruginibacter sp.
AAACAGTGCAGCATATTTGATTATTTGTGTATAATTCTTTTTTCATATTCTTTTATTCCTGTTATTTTTGAGAACTTAAAAACTACAACTGCCGTATTTTATGAGACTTGATCTTGTTTTGTCCAACTGCCGGGTTATTTTTTTATGCGTTACTAAATCGCTGCCTGCACAAGATTGCAGCCAATATCCTGATGGTATTATCGGTAGACAGCACAGTTTCATAAAATATGCATTTTTTGCACCTGTATATTCCAGCACATTTTTCTCAAACAATAATACAAATCAAATATGACTACCAAATTTACTTCTGCCCCGGCTTATGCATTTCTCTTAACCTGTTTACTGGTATCCTGTGCAAAAGCGCCGGTAGATAGCAATAACGATACCCTCTGTGCAAACCTTGCAACCTTGAGCGCCCATCCATTTACAGGTATAGTGGCTGGTGAAACGATCCGCCTTTCTGCTGACCCGCTGGAAGGAGCAAACTATTATTGGACTGGCCCCGGTAACTTTCAAAGCTATGAGCAAAATCCCATCGTTAGCTCTTCAGCAACGTATGGCCATCGGGGATGGTATTATGTTTTAGTATCATCCGTTAATTGCACCACCACTGCTTTTGATAGTGTGTATGTAAATGTAAAATTTCCTCAAGGAACACCTTCCTGTGTACCCACAGATAATACCACTACTTTTAGTGGCGGCGTTTTATTGGGCGACCAATCCTATTACTTTGTGTCTTTTGGCGCAGGCATTAGTGGCTACGAAATTGTTGGCAACAGTTCCAACGGCGATATCCGCATTAGCATGTCAACCTACTGGCAAACACATACACTTGAAGATGGGATTTATTATACAACCAGTAATTATTTGCCTGAATATGCCGATATCGACAAAATTTTTATCAGCGATGTAAACCAAAGTATTTACTGGACTGCAGAAGCCGACAAGCCTGTTTACATCAGCCATGTTGGAGGTAAAGCCAAGCTGACTTTTTGCGGCGTGTCATTTTCAGGAAGTTTTGGTGGAACGCTTTATCATACAACGGCAAGCGGAAAAATTACACAACCTTGATCTATTGGGCACTGTAGCAGCCGGGTTTTACTGTTAAAGCAGCTACAAAACCTGGCTTTAGCCTGCAACCAATATGATTAAATTTATGTGTGAAAATTTAAGGTAAACCTATAAACAACCTATACCAATATCAGGAGCGTAAACAATTTTGTAATTGCGGCCAAATAAGCTGCCCATAGCGATGCTGTACAAGTGATTGCGACGCAACGATGCTGCCATAAAAAATTAATGCCGGTATTATAAAAACATTTGGTTAGGCTGATCGATTTCTTTTTCATAAAAAAAGGAAGCAATTGAAGTTGCTTCCTTTTTTTATACAAATTATTTAAAAATCCGTTGTTACAAAGATCCACTAGTAGCATCTGTGTTGCTATCGTTCACTATTATTTCCAACCGCCGCCCAATGCCCTGTACACATTGATTACGGAATTGAACTGGCTCAATTTGGTTTCTATCAATTCTAATTTAGATTCAAGTGCATCCCGTTGGGTCATCAGCACTTCAAAATAATCTGCCCGGGCCGATTTAAATAAGTCGTTTGCGATATCGCCTGAATTAACCAAAGCGCCTACCTGCTTTGATTTGAGGTCATACAGGGATTGCCTGTTTTTGATATTGGATAATTCTGTTGCTACTTCGATGTAGGCATTCAGGATGGTTTTTTCATAATTGTACACTGCCTGTATCTGCCTTGCATTGGCGCTGTAATATTCTGCCTTGATGGCATTTTTATTGATCAGCGGACCGGCAACATCACCCACTAATGAGAACAAGACAGACTCGGGAAGTTTATAAATGTAACCTGGATTGAAAGCCTGTAAACCCACACCGGCAGAGATATTGAACGAAGGATAAAATTCTGCTTTGGCAACTGCCACATCCAGTTTTGATGCGGCCAAATCCAATTCAGCCTGTTTAATATCCGGACGGTTGGCCAGCAACTGCGAAGGAATACCGGTGGCTACTGTTGTTGGCACTAAATTTAAAATACCGGTTGTATCTCTTACGATCGGTTGCGGATAACGGCCCAGCAATAAATTGATTGCATATTCTTTTGCATTGATCTTTTGCTGAATATCAAATTCCAAACTTTGTGAACCGAGTACTTCTGCTTCAAACTTTTTAACACCCAGTTCAGTTGCCCTTGCTGCCTGCTTTTGCACCTTTACGATTTCCAATGCATTTTGCTGCAGGCGGATGGTTTGCTTTACAATGCTGAGCTGGTTATCCAGGGCTAACAATTCATAATAAGAATTGGCGATCTCTGCAATCAAATTGGTGATCACAAAATTTCGTCCTTCAATAGAAGAAAGGTAACGGGTAACGGCTGCTTTTTTTGAATTGCGCAATTTCTTCCAAATATCTACTTCCCAATTGGCGACAGCGCCGATGCGGTAATCCGGTAAGATATCCGGTACTTCTGTTCCGGGTTTTATTTCGGTAGAAGCATCACCTGCGCCCTGGCTGGTGTAACGGCCCACTTTTTCTATCCCAATGCCGCCGCCCAGTTCTACCCTTGGCAGAATGGCCCCTTTCCGCATACGGATTTCGTTGCGGGCAATTTCTATTTCCTGCAAGGTGACAGCAAGTTCCTGGTTATTCTTTAATGCAGTATCAATGAGTGTTACCAAATTTTTATCAGCAAAAAATTGCTTCCACTCCATCATACCGCTATTCGTGGTGTCGGTACTGTTAGTAGCGTACGTTGCAGGCGCTGTTTTGGCATCCGGCGCTTTCACCAATGCCGGTGTTTTACAACCAACATACCCAATGCAACTGCACAATACGGTTGCCTTAAAAATATTTTTAAATGAGTTCATCATGCGTTGTCAATATCTTCTGTTAATGGATTTTCTTCTTCACCTTCTACCAAAATATTCTTCTCGGATATTTTAGCAAAAATGTAATACAAGCCCGGCACAATCAATACGCCGAATATGGTACCGAATATCATACCGCCTGCTGCAGCGGTGCCGATTGTTTTGTTACCCAAGGCACCCGGACCAGTCGCAAATACCAACGGAATTAAACCAGCAATAAATGCAAAAGAAGTCATTACAATCGGGCGCAAACGGGCGGCTGCACCATCCACTGCGGCCTGCAATGGTGTACGTCCTGCCCTGTGCCGCTGCACTGCAAATTCAACGATCAATACTGCATTTTTACCAAGGATACCAATGAGCATTACCATGGCAATCTGTGCATAAATATTATTTTCCAGCCCTAATACTTTCAGTAAAAAGAAAGTCCCGAAAATACCAAGCGGCAACGATAACAGGATTGGTAATGGCAATACAAAGCTTTCATACTGTGCCGATAATACGAGGTAAACAAAGGCCAGTGAAATGATGAATATAAAGATGGCTTCATTGCCCCTTCTTGTTTCATCCAAAGAGATACCAGACCATTCGATTGCAAAGCCTTTTGGTAATTTTGCTTTAGCCACTTCTTCTACTGCAGCAATGGCAGAGCCGCTACTGTAGCCTGGTGCAGGACCACCGCTTACTTCCGAAGAGTTGTACATATTGTGCCGTGTGATCTCCGAAAGGCCATATACTTTTTCAATTTTCATGAAGGCAGAGTAAGGCACCATTTCTCCTTTATCGTTCTTTGCGTACAGCTTTAAAATATCTTCCGGCAAAGCCCTGTATTGCGGCAATGCCTGCACCATTACTTTATACGGACGATCAAACTTTATGAAACCCGTTTCATAGTTACTACCGATCAGCGTTGATAAATTACCCATGGCATTATCTACTGTAATGCCTTTCTGTTGCGCCTTGTCATTATCAATTGTCAACATGAATTGCGGGAAACTGGCGCTATAAAAAGTAAAGGCAGAAGTAATTTCCGGTCGTTT
>CAXTPJ010000444.1:0-3892 GCA_964245855.1 uncultured Ferruginibacter sp.
ATTACTTTAAATGCTTTGTCAGCTTCCCCTGTTTTTGTTAATGCAATTGCTTTCATAATAATTATTGCAGGAAGGTAAAGGGTATCGAGTGAATGACAAAATAAAGCGGTTCCTCCTTTCCCCGTGTAACAAATCAGGATTATCAAAATCACAGATCATAAATCAATTCGCCCATCAAAAATCACCAATACTATTTTAATAGTAATTTTGAGGTTCATCAATAATAGGGTACCCGGTATTCAAAGGAGTTTAGTATGAAAAAATATCATCTTTTTATAATGGCTTTTATCCTGTCATCTGCAGTTGCAGTATCTCAAAAGCCCGCCAAACAATTGGCAGAACTGGATTTAAAGGGCGCTGTAAAATTTATGGCAGAACGGACTTATGTGGCGCTGGATAATTTTGGCAAGCCGGCCAAGGGAGAAAGGGCGAGTGAGAATGCAGATTATACTTTTAATAAGAATGGCAACCCATCTGAACAGAATATCTATAACCAAAATGGCAGCCTGCGGGTGCGGTACACTTATCGGTATAATGGAAGCGAAAAATTGATCGAGCAAAACCTGTACAATCCCGGAGGGGCAATGAAATCAAAATTCAAATACAAGTACAACGGCAACGGCAATTTGATAGAACAAAGTTTATTAAATCCTGATGGCAGCCTTATCTCAAAATACAGTTACGAATATGATAACCATCAACGGGAAACGGTGTATAACTGGTACAATGCAAAAGGTATTTTGGGTGAGAAGACCAGTTATGAGTATGACAACAAAGGCAATCAAACTCAGTGGCACTCGGTAGATGCAGATGGAATGCCACTGTTGCATGCCGCTTACCAGTATGATGAAAAAGGAAACATTACAGAAGAAGATCTGTACAAATCGAATGACAGTCTTGATAAAAAAACGCTGTACACTTATGATGAAAAAGGCAACCAGACAAGCATCATTTTTACAGCCAATGACATTACAGCCAACCGGAAGATAACGTACCGCTACAACAATCAAAATTACCTGGCAGAAGAAACCTGGCTGGATGCAGAAGGAACTACCGTAGATCAATACACTTACAAATACGAGTACGATAAACACCAGAACTGGACGAAGAAAATAACCTTTCGGAATGGTGTGGCAGTTACCATCAAAGAAAGAGAATTTGAATATTGATCAATGTCGTATACTTAACATTTTTTTTTCGCCCGCCTGAATGAATTCTTTCTTGGCATCTTTGCCTGATTACCCTTAAGTGCACGACATTGAATGTGCTATTATTCAAATGCTGAATTAATAATTGAGTGATTTGTTTTAAACTCGATAAGTTTTAAGGTGTTCAATATTTTATAGAAATCAGTTGTCATATCAAAGCAATTCTTCTTTAATTCGTCTCATAACCATTAACGTGTTAATTAGTGTAATTCGCTGCAATTCGTGTCATTAAAAAATATCGTTCCAATCTAATCGACAAACAAAAATTCAATTCATCGGGGCATTTTTTCATTCCCCGTTTTTCATTAACTTTATCGATTAACTGAAACTAACTTGATACAATTCATTCTTAATCAAAAGGAAGTCACTACGGCGTTGCCGGAAGCTACGCTGCTGCTCGATTTTGTACGTTACAAGCAAAACATGACCGGGACTAAAATTGGCTGCAGAGAAGGAGATTGCGGCGCCTGTACTATGTTGGTTGGAGAAATTATCAATGGCGGGTTAAGGTATCGTTCTGTTACTTCCTGCCTTATGCCTTTAGGCAATGCCCGGGGTAAACACATTGTTACGATAGAAGGGGTAAATGTAACCGGGCTTAATTTTATCCAGCAATCATTTGCAGAAGAAGGCGCCACGCAATGTGGATTTTGCACACCGGGTTTTATCGTTTCACTTGCAGGTTTTTGTTTGAATGAAAAGGATACTTCTTACAAAGCTGCCATCGATTCAGTAAATGGAAACATCTGCCGTTGCACCGGTTATAAATCCATCGAACGGGCCACTGCAACTATTGCCTGTAAAGTAAGCGAGAGGAAAGGAACAGATGCCATCAGTTTTGCAGTGGCGAATAATATACTGCCTGCATATTTCAGCAATATCAAAGAAAGGTTATTTGATCTGAATTCAAAACCGAATGGAGTTGTTGCTGATAATAGCAATAATAAATTTGTTGGCGGCGGCACCGACCTGTATGTACAGCAGCATGAAACAATGGTGCATACTTCCGTTGATCTGCTATTGAATAAACCATCATTAAAGGGTATCGAACAGCAAGGGAATAAATGTGTGATGGGCGGTTCGGTAACGGTGGCAGATATTTTTGAATCGGCTGTTTTTAAAAAGCACTTTCCCGATCTGTATAAATACATTAAACTGGTATCATCAACCCAGATCCGCAACATGGCTACGATAGGCGGGAATTTCATCAATGCTTCTCCCATCGGTGATTTTACCATTTTCTTTTTGGCGCTGGATGCACAGTTGGCTTTTAGCGATGGTGAAAACAGGCGAGAGTTGCCTTTAAGAAAATTATACAAAGGATATAAATCGCTTAATAAAAAACCGGAAGAATTTATTGAGAAAATCTACTTCGAATTACCTGCTGAAGCAAGCAAGTTCAACTTTGAAAAAATTTGTAAGCGCACTAACCTGGATATCGCCAGCGCTAATACTGCCATCCATTTAGTTATGGGCGGAGAAACAATTACCACAGCGGGATTGGCTGCCGGCGGTGTGGGTCCCGTACCTGCTTTCCTGCCACAGAGTTCAGCTTATTTAGTGGGTAAAAAAATAACAACTGGGACAGTGGATGAACTCATACAAATTGTGCAAACAGAAATTGCACCCATCAGCGATGCAAGGGGAACGGCAACGTATAAACGCTTTTTGCTAAGCCAGCTCATCAGGGCACATTTTATTACTTTATTCCCGCAAGCGGATATCTCTTTACCGGCAATTGCATACAATGAAGAACATTGATTCCTTTACACATACAAGAGGTGAATCTATTTATTTAGATGATATTCCCATGCTGGCCGGTACTTTATTTGCCGCCTGTTTCGATTCTCCTGTTGCACATGGTAAAATAACCAGCCTTGATATTAGTGAAGCTGAAAGTAGCGAAGGCGTAGTAAAAGTATTGACACATAAAGACATCACCGGCATCAACCAGATTGGCGGCATTATTCCCGATGAAGAATTGTTTGCAGAACACCGTGTTCATTTCTGTGGCATGCCGGTCGCATTGATACTGGCAGAATCAGATCACCTGGCAAGGGTTGCTCTGAAAAAAATTAAGATTTATATTGAGCCATTACATGTGATCACCGATCCAAGGGAAGCTGCTGAAAAAGGCGAACTCATTATTCCGCCACGTACTTTTAAAATGGGTGATTGCGATGCAGCCTGGAAAGATTGTACGCATATTTTTGAAGGTAAAGCAGATACCAACGGTCAGGAACACCTGTATATCGAAACCCAGGGTGCTTACACCATTCCGCAGGAAAATGGTGCCATCAAAATTTACTCTTCCACACAGGGCCCGACTGCGGTGCAACGTGCAGTTAGTAAAGTTACCGGCCTGCCCATGCACCAGCTTGAAATTGATGTAACCCGCCTGGGCGGTGGTTTTGGTGGAAAAGAGGATCAGGCAAATACATGGGCCGCCTTATGTGCATTGGCAACACATGTTACTAAAAGACCGGTGAAATATTCTTTGCACCGTATGGATGATATGCGCATGACCGGCAAACGCCATCCTTATTCATCCGACTTTAAAATTGGTTTGGATAAAGACCTCAAGATACTGGCGTATGAAGCAACATTTTACCAGAATGCCGGTGCTTCTGCTGATCTGTCACCTGCTGTAATGGAACGCACCTTGTTCCATTCAACCAATACTT
>CAXTPJ010000445.1:0-3889 GCA_964245855.1 uncultured Ferruginibacter sp.
GTAAGTCTTCCAACCCTTCCTGGTCATGAATACTTTCGAGCAATGCTGCATTGTGGCTGTCCGCAACACTCATATCGAGTATCACACAATCAACATCTTTCTTTTGTAATGACTGTACACTTTCTTCTACCGTTTGATAAATCTCTGTGTTCACATTATAGGTGCTAAGATAATATGCCAATGCTTTGGCGTGTTTATTATTTTCTTCGATGATCAATACTTTTTTCTCTTTTTTACTGAGAATAAATTCAATTTTATCGAAGATGGTATTGAGCTGTTCAAAGGCAACCGGTTTATTAATAAAGTCGATGGCTCCTTTTTCCATGCTTTCTTTTTTCACTTCGTAAGATGACATCATGTGGACCGGGATATGCCGGGTATGAATATCTTTCTTCAACGTTTCAATTACTTCCCAACCATTTTTGATGGGCAGTTGCAGATCGAGCAAAATACCGGCAGGCATGTATTTGGCAGCCATCTCAATTCCGGCATCGCCTCTTACGGCAACAACTCCTTTGTAACCTTTTTGCCTTGCATAATCAAGCAGCGCTGTAGCAAAGTTTACATCATCTTCTATGATCAGTATCACTTTATCTTTTGCAGTGATCGATTGCCTGTCGTCTGCAATTTCTGCAGGAATAACATTGGTATTGTATTTTTCACCATCGATGGGCGGTTGAATTGCATCTTCATTTTTTTGAGGCATTGTTCTTTCAAACAATGGTTTAGACAACAACAGCGGCACTTCTTTATCCTGTTGTATCAAATCTGTTTCTACATGAATGGTGGGAATGCAGCAAACAAATTCGCTGCCCTTGCCCGGTTCGCTGCTGAGTGTGATTTCGCCACCCAATAGTTTTGCTAGTTCCCGGCTGATAGAAAGGCCTAAGCCGGTGCCGCCGTACCTGCGCCTGGTAGAGCCATCTTCCTGTTGAAAAGCTTCAAAAATAAGGTCTTGCTTTTCGGCACTGATACCAATACCGGAATCTTTTACAATGAAACAAATGAAGCCCGGCCTGTTGGCAGGACTGCTGATAGAAAGATGAATAAATCCTTTGGAAGTAAACTTAAATGCATTGGATAATAAGTTCTTTAAGATTTGATCCAGGCGCATTTTATCTGTTTCAATCATGGTCGGCACTTCTGCACCTACTTCAATTCTCCATTGCAATTGCTGGGCAGCAGCAACCGGCTCGAACAACACATTCATACCATGCGTAATATCGGTAATTGCAACCGGTAAATATTCCACCGTCATTTTACCGGATTCTATTTTTGACAGATCCAGTATTTCATCTATTAACTGTAATAAGCCGTTACCGGAACTTTGTATCACATTTGCATACTGCACCTGGTCTGGCGTCAGGTTTTTATCATTGTTATCGGCCATCAACCTTGATAAGAGCAGGATGGAATTAAGCGGCGTCCTTAACTCATGCGACATGTTTGCCAAAAACTCTGATTTGTATTTGGTAGACATAGCAAGGTCTTCCGCCTTCTTTTCAATCTCGGTATTTTTTTGCTGTATCAACTGGTTGCGTTGTTCAAGCACTGCCGATCTTTCTTCCAGTAATGAATTGGTTTCTATCAACTCTTCGGACTGTACTTTCAGCTCTTCTTCTGATGTTTGCAGTTGCTGCGATTGTGCTTCCAGTTCTGTATTGATCTGTTCCAGCTCTGATTGCTGCGTCATTAATTCTTCTGCCTGCGATTGTGTTTCTTCCAGCAGTTCCTGCACCCGTTGCCTGTTTTGTTCGGTGGCAATGGCAATCCCGATATTTTCTGCTATACTTTTAAAAAATTCCTGTTCTCTTTCTGAATAAGCATGCAAGGCGCCTAATTCAATAACTCCTTTGATTGAGTTTTGAAAAATTAACGGGAATACAATGATGCTGGCTGGCTTTACTTTGGCAGATGCAAAATTGATCTGTATGCTATTTTCCTGGATATCGCTTACCAATATTTGTTTCCGGTCTTTTGCACTTTGGCCGATCATGCCTTCGCCCAAAGCGATTGTTTGGTCTGTTTCTCCAGTTGATAAACCATAACCTTCTTCCAGTTTTAACTGCTCTTCATTTTCGCCAATATACAAAGCACCTACCAGGCTGTTGCTGTACTCCGCAACGAAAGTGATGATCTTGTGCGACAATGCCTGCAGGTTATTCTCTCCTATTACTGCGTTGTTTAAACCGGCAATACCTGACTGCAACCATTCTTTGTCAGACAGTGTTTTGAAAGATTTTTCAAGTGAAGCGGCCATGCTGTTTAGCGCAACAGAAATGCTTGCAAGATCATCTGTACCACTATCGTCAACCCGTACACTATAATCTCCTTTGGAAATTTTATCAGATATACCCTGTATGATATTGATGCGGTGGCTGATAGCGGTATCTTTTTGTACCAGTTCATCCTGGAGTTTTGCCCTAACATCAATGTCTTTGTTCATGCGTACGTAAAACAAAATAGAAATCAATATGGCAAGCAAGGCGGCAACTATGATAAGTATGGGTGTGATGGAAGAAAAACGGTTTAAATCATCTGTTCTTTTTTTCAACAATTCATTTTCTTTTTCAGTCATTTGCCGTACCATGATCCGTACACTATCCATAAAATTTTTCCCGGCGATTAAGGCTGGTACATTGGTGGCAGCGCCCGTCCTCTTCTCGTTTATCAAATCCTGCAGGCGTGAAAAGCGTTGTTTTATTATACTACTTAACTGATCAATATTATGTTGCTGTTCTACATTATCAATGGTGAGCGCTTTAATTTCTGCAACCAGCATGGTGGCCTCCTGGAAAGATCCATTATAAGGTTCCAAAAATTCATCCCTTCCTGTAAGTAAAAAACCACGCTGCCCCGTTTCTGCATCTTTCATGATCGAAAGCGTTTGCTGCAATTTGTACACAACTGTGTTGGTATGGTTTACCTGGTCTGCACTTACAAAAAGATTTTTGATGCTGAGATAAGATGCTACTGAACTAATGATTAATATCAGCAACGACAACCCAAATCCGATCAGGAGGTTTCGTTTCATCGAAAATTTCATATTGCGAAAAATTTTACAGGAAAAATTTATGATTCGTTTACAAGCGGTATCGTAAAATAGAATAGAGAACCCTCGCCCAGTTTACTTTCCACGCCAAAGCGGGCCGAATGCCTGCTTAATATTTCAGCAGAAATAAACAATCCTATACCAAGCCCCTGTGCATAATGGTTTGCGTCGGAACCCCGGTAAAATTTATTGAAAATGTTTTGTTGATTTTCGGGAGAGATGCCGATACCCGAGTCTTGTATGCCTACATATAATTCATGGGCATCGGTTGTATGTGTAAGAATTTTGACCTCTTTTTTATCAGGAGAATACTTAATGGCATTGCTGATAAAATTGATGATCACCTGCTCCAGCCTGACGGCATTGCCCATAATCCATCCTTTTGCCTGTCCTTCATGAATGATGTTGACCGTTGGGTAAATGTGGCGGAGCATTTCAATGGTATCCAGCAGCAGTGGTTCAAAATCAATTTTTTCCAGTTCAAATTTGAGGCGGTTGTTTTCTATCTTTGAAACGTCGAGTAAATCATTGATGATGGCATCCAGTTTCTTTGACTGTATCAGGGCCCGGTTAATAAAATTTTTAGGGGTGCCTTCCTGGTTGGCCAGTTCCAGGTCGAGCAATTGCAGATAAGCCTTTATGCTTGTAAGCGGCGTTTTTAATTCATGGCTGGCGATGCTTAAAAAGTCTGACTTTTTTTTGGCTTCCTGCTTTTGTTCATCAATATCGGTGAAAGTGCCTACCCATTTCATCAGCACATTGTCTTCAATTACCGGCACTACCCTCAATAAATGGCAACGGTAATTCTTTGTTTTCAGTTTGGCTATGTGCAGTTCC
>CAXTPJ010000446.1:0-3886 GCA_964245855.1 uncultured Ferruginibacter sp.
AATCCGTTTACTGCACCCGGCTTTTGATGCAGGTTAATGGCTTCCATGATAGCTGCAAATAAATTCTCCGGTTTAAATGGTTTTGATACATAGCCCGTCATGCCGGCATGGTAACAGCTTTGCATTTCGGCAGATAAGGAATGGGCTGTCATGGCAACAATAGGAATGGCTGATATCGGCGTTGTCAATTCCCTGATGGCTTTGGTTGTGGTAATACCATCCATCACCGGCATTTGAATATCCATTAATACCACATCGAATGATTGTTGCTGCACGGCATCCAGGGCCAAAGCGCCATTGGTTACATGCACTACTTTAAACCCCTGGTTCTCTAAAACTTTTGTCGCCAGCATGGCATTAATCAAATTGTCTTCGGCCAGTAATACTTTAACTAATGCATTGTTTGCAGTTAAATCAATCACCTTTTCTACGGCTTTGTGTTCTGCAATAACTTCAACCTGTTCGCACTTTTTAAATGCCAGTATAAACTGGAAAATGGTGCCTTTGCCCGGCATACTTTCCATGGTAAGTTTACCGCCGTGCATATCTACTATGCTTTTGGCAATATTCAATCCAAGACCGGTACCACCATACAATCTTTCTGTATCGGATGCAGCCTGGGTAAAACGTTCAAATATCAACTCCTGTTTTTCTGCCGGCACACCGATACCGGTATCTCTTACATTGAATGAAATGTATTGCTTTTGGTCATCGGGGCCGCTTACTACTTTGCAGCTTAGTTCAACATACCCAACATCTGTAAATTTAACGGCATTGCCCAGCAGGTTAAAGAATATTTGGGAAATGCGCAAGGGGTCGCCCATGAGCTTTGCAGGTATATTGCCGGCTATATTTGCCCTTATTTTTATGCCCTTGCTTTTTGCTTTGGGTTCTAAGAAACGAACAGCGTCTGTAGCTATTTGTTTGATATCGATGGCAACCGACTCCAGCGAAAGGTTACCCGATTCTATCTTGGACAGGTCAAGTATGTTGTTGATCAAAGCAAGCAAATTCTGTGAAGCAGATTTTACTATCTGTACATATTCGCCCTGCTCCTTATTCAACGCTGTTTCGCCCAGTAATTCGGTGAAGCCAATTACCGCATTTAATGGTGTCCTTATCTCGTGGCTCATGTTAGAAATAAACTGGTCTTTCACCCGAAGAGAGCGTTCCACCATTTCATTTGCGGCAATCAGGTCTGTTTCTACCTGGTAGCGGCCGGTAATATCCATACCAAAACCAAGGAAATATTTTTTGCCATTTTTTTGTTTAAAGCACTTCTTGATAATATTGAACCAATTGGGTGCATTGTTATTTTCTGCATCTTCAATACAACCCTCCAGCCGGATGATTTCTCCTTCTTCCAAGTCGAGGATAGATTCAATATCACCCAAAAAGATATCATTGGGCCCTTTTGACAGTTCTGCCGCAAACACCCTTCCCTGCCCATTGTATTGATAATACTTACTGAATATTTTATTAGATACAATGATCTGCTGCTGTTCATCCATCACAAAAACCATGTTAGGGCTATTGTCTATTATCTGCGAAATGAATTCTTTTTGTCGTTCAATTTCATTTCTGGCTTTTACAGATTCTGTGATGTCGATGGCGCTGGCAATAATGTAAGGCACATCAGTCTTATTATCATGCACTGCATTCTGGTACAGCCAGGCCATTTTTTTACCCGATTTAGAAATGAGTTGCAATGATCCGTTGGCTACTTTATTGGTAATGATGTTAGTTAAATAGGTTTCAAAATGATGCTGTAATTCTACTGCTATCAGCGATCTCATATTGGTTCCAATCAGTTCCTTCCTGGTGTAGCCGGTTAATTTTTCTGCTGCAATATTGATGTCAAGTATTACACCATTGAAATCGTGGCGACAAATAACTGCCTGTGCATTGTTGAGCACCGCTGTTTTTTCCTCTTCGCTTTTCTTCAGTGCCAGTTCTGTTAACTTACGTTTGGTAATATCTTTCACCGTGCCAAAGTAACCGATCAAATTACCCTGCTCATCCAACCGGCGGGAGATATTGGATACCATGTGCCGTATTTCTCCGTCAATAATAAAGCGGTATTCCAGTTCATCTTCCTCTCCTTTTGCAGCCATCGAAATGCCCCTCCATGCTTCCTCCGCATCATCCGGGTGAATGTATTTAAAGAAATCATTCATCGTCATGTTGTCATGCACCGGAAGATGGTAAATCTCCCGCAACTCTTTCGACAAATGAAAAGTATTGTTTACAGCATCCACTTCCCATGAACCGAATTGAGCAACTTCAATGGCCAGTTCGAGTTTGCTTTTGTTGGCAACCAGTTGTTCTTCCAAAATTTTTCGCTCAGCTATTTCTTTTTCCAGTGCAATTTCTTTTTCCTTGCGATTGGTAATGTCACTTTCAATGGCGATATGGTGTGTTATTTCGCCCTTATCATTGTAAATGGGTTTTACACTTACCATGGCCCAATATGCAGAGCCATCTTTGCGGTAATGTATCATTTCTTTAACTATGGCCTCCCCTTTAAAAAGGTTGAGTTTGATATTGTTGATTGAATTTTTATCGCTCAATGGCCCCAGTAAAAAATTGTCTGGCTTTTTGCCGATCATTTCCTGCAGTGTGTACCCGGTAATTTTGGTAAAGCCCTCGTTCAGCCATAAAATACATCCGTTATCATCTGCAATCAAAACCGCTTCATTGATCTGTGCCATTACCTTACCCAGCAATTTTACCTGCTGATCTGCCATGGAACTCATTAATTGTTCCTGCGTGAGATTGTTTTTTATTTGCTCGTTAAAAGAAAGCAGTTGCTGCCAACGGATGCCGATAAAACAAAATAAAAGTGCTAAAATGAAAGGGCAAATACTGATGATGATGAAATCGGGAGAGTAATCGAAAATATGGAACCAAGGGCCTGTAAAGCCGTTCCTGTAGTTTAGCAGCGCTGCATTAATTATCATCATAATACCCAGCAACATCCCTGCTGCTGTATATTTTAATACCCCTGCGTAACTATATTTTTTCATAGTGGACATACGTAAGATTACCGGATAATAAATACAAGTTGATTGGTAGCATGATGATTTTCGTTATCCGACAAAATATTTTTCCTTTGACATAACTGACAATCTATCTAATCCAATAAAACGAACTTATTATTCAAAAATTGCATACACCTGTAGGTTTATTTCTATGTGATGTAGTTTTTCATCCACAAGAAATTAACATTTGGCGGCTTAATCGGGTAAACCTGTATTTATAGCAGGTTTATTTTTAGCAGGAAAAGGCCATTGGTGTTGTAGTTTAGCAAATACAAAATAAACAATGATGCCGGTGAGAAATACCAAAATAAAGTATTGCAGGATACTGAAATCAATTGAATAAAAAACGAACAACCAGATGGCAATGGCCAATATAACCGGCAGCGGATACAAAGGCATTTTGTAAGGAAGCTGCTGCGTTCCTTTTCTTGCCCGCAACAATAAAACCCCGATTGCCTGTCCAACAAATTGCAGGATAATGCGCATTGCCAGCACCGCATCAATTACATCTTTCATTTTGTATACAAGGCTGAAGACAAAAGCAAAAGCGGCTAATACCAACAATGAAACATAGGGGAAATTTTTGGTTGGATGAAGCCTGGCAAAAATTTTAAAAAATGCGCCATCCACTGCGGCAGCGTATGGCACCCTTGAATACCCCAGCATCACCGCAAACAAAGAAGCCAGGGCTATCCACAATATCATGACTGTTGCAATTTTAGCCGCGGTATTTCCATACAAACGCTGGATGAAAGTGCTCACAACAAAATTATTCCTGTCGGTTTCGTAAGTATGTTTAATGTCTTGCCAGGAGATCACACTGGTTACACTCACATTCATGGCCA
>CAXTPJ010000447.1:0-3884 GCA_964245855.1 uncultured Ferruginibacter sp.
CGTGTATGTTATAGTTGATCCAGACGGACTAAAAGATAACAAAAAGCCCAATTACATGGATGACAAAAGCGCCACGGAAATTGCAAATTGGGTAAAGCAGGGCGGAGTATTATTGTTACTTACCAATGATACGGCTAATTGCGACCTGGAGCACTTCAACAAATTGTCAGAAAAGTTCGGCATCCATTTTTCTGACAAAAGCAGGAATATGGTAAAAAACAGCGAGTTTGAAACAGGTGCAGTAAACAATAACACCATCAATCCGGTATTTGTAAAAACAAAAAAAATGTACCTGAAAGAGATCAGCGTACTGGATATAAAAGCGCCGGCCAAACCATTACTTTCAGCAGAAGGTGACGTAATTATGGCAACTGCAAAGTTTGGTAAAGGAACAGTGTTTGCAACGGGCGACCCATGGTTGTACAATGAATACCTTGATGGAAGAAAGATACCGGCGGAATATCAAAATTTTTCCGCCGCCAATGAACTGGCCGTTTGGTTATTAAAACAGGTTCCAAAAAGAAAATAATATTATTAATAATGTTAAACAGCGTTAAAATATTGAACGGCTCACGTTTGCTTTTGATGGCATTGGTGTTGGTATGCGGCAGTTCTTTTAAAGAAAAAGAAATAGTGGTGGCAAAAGATGGTACCGGTAATTTTAAAAGTATACAGGAAGCGATCAATAGTTTGCCTTCGGCTGCTACCGAAAAGCGTGTCATTTATATTAAGAAAGGCGTGTACAATGAAAAGATTTTTCTCGACAAAAACTGTATCACGTTAAAAGGTGAAGACAAAGCAACAACTACTATTTTAATCAGCGAAGCAAGGGATATTTTTCGCTGCAGCCATACGGATGATTGGGGCGTTGCAGCCTTGAATATTAAAGGCAATGATATCAATATAGAAGACCTTTCTTTTATCAATGAATATGGTTTTAATGCAAAAGAAGATATTATTATTCCATGCAGCACTGATTCTGTTTCAAAAGAAAAAAAGGTAAAAAAAGATGGGCATCAAATGGTGCTGAGGTCTTTCGCTGCCACCAGGTTATTTGTAAAGAATTGCATTTTTCGCTCATTGGGTGGCGATCCTGTGAGCCCGTGGAATGGGGAAGATGGGATGTTTTATTTTAAAGATTGCATTATTGAAGGTGGAGTGGATCTGTATTGTCCACGTGGCTGGTCGTTGGCAGATAATTGCCAGTTTATTTGCCATAGCAAAGAAGCAGCCATCTGGCATGATGGAAGCAAAAATCAACAGTCAAAAACAGTTTTTTTTAAATGCAATTTTACTGGCGACGATGGATTTAAGTTGGGCCGTTATCATAAAGATGCCCAGTTTTACCTGCTTGATTGCCAATTTGCAAAGAATATGGCCAATGCTGATATTTATCAGAAAGCAGCTACCCCTGCCAATATTATTCAATGGGGTAAAAGGGTTTATTACTACAATTGTCATAAAGATGGTGGCGACTATGAATGGCACAAAAATAATTTGCCCACCACTTTAGGTATCAATGATATTACTGTTGCATGGGTGTATGATTACAAATGGAAACCAGTTAAGGAAAAAATCGTTCTTGAGCCAGCAACAGTATCTAACGAAAAAACTATTTCGCCGGTAGCTATTGCTTATGATACGGTTGCAGAAAATATGCTGCTGTACCAGCGCAGTAATGGCGGATGGCCAAAACAGTTTAATAAAGAAAAGGTAGACTATAAACATATATTGCTGCCTTCGGAGTTGAGCGAATTAAAAGCAGGTTACGAGGCCGGCATTGATGCAACCATCGATAACAATGCTACCACCAAAGAAATAAAGTACCTGGCAAAAGCTTATAAAACCAGTAACGATAAGCGGTTTTTAGATGCGGCTGAAAAGGGGGTTGACTATCTGCTGAAAGCGCAATACCCTAATGGTGGATGGCCACAGTATTTTCCTGATTTCAGCAGCTACCGGAGTGAGGTAACTTATAACGATAATGCAATGATCAATGTATTGAATGTACTGGTAGATATACTGGAAGGCAACCACGATCTTGATGTTATCAATCAAACTTATTTTAACCGTTGCACAGTAGCAATGCAACGGGGCATTGGTTGCATATTAAAAACACAGGTAAAGCAGGGAGATAAACTAACCGCCTGGTGTGCGCAGTATGATGCAAAAACATTGTTGCCTGCAAAAGCAAGGGCTTATGAATTGCCTTCTTTAAGTGGCCAGGAGTCGGTTGGCATACTGCGTTTTCTCATGCGCTTCGATAACCCAGGCAAGGAAATAATTGCTGCTGTTCAGGGTGGTGTTGAGTGGTTCAATAAAGTGAAGATCGAGGGCTACAAATTTAAAGAAATTACAAACGATAAAACACCCACGGGCAAGGATAAAGCATTGGTTGCAGAACCCGGAAATGTTACCTGGGCAAGATTTTACGAACTGGATAACAATGAACCTTTTTTCTGTGGCCGTGATGGAGACAAGAAAAAGAAATTGGAAGAGGTGGAATTTGAAAGAAGGGTAGGCTATGCCTGGTATAATGAAACGCCCGCAAAGCTTTTGAAAGATGAGTATCCAAAGTGGGCAAAAAAATGGATCAAATAATAAATGCTGATTGTGCGATAACTGTTTTGGTTACAGTTGTGGCAAACAAATAAAATAAGAACTCTTAAATAACACTTATGTTGCTATCAAGATTTAATTTACGAAATGTAAACAGCGGTAAAGTTATATTACCAAACGAAGCCCTGTTTGATCTGCCTGAAAAAGTGTTACAGTTTGGAACCGGGGCTCTGCTCCGTGGCCTGCCTGATTATTTTATTGATAAAGCAAACCGCCGTGGCATATTCAACGGCCGGATCGTTGTTGTAAAATCTACCAGCAGGGGAGATACCGATTCATTTGACAAACAGGATGGGTTATATACCTTGTGTGTAAGGGGAATTGAAAATGGCGTAAAAGTGGAAGAGAATATTGTTTGTTCAGCCATCAGCAGGGTATTATCTGCCAAGCATGAATGGTCTGCTATTTTAGAATGTGCTCACAATCCACAGATGCAGGTCATCATTTCCAATACAACCGAAGTAGGTATACAGTTGGTGAATGAAGATGTACGCAAACATCCACCGGTTTCTTTTCCTGCAAAATTGCTGGCTTTTCTTCACGAACGGTACATCGCTTTCGATGGCAGCAGCCAGAGTGGTATGGTGATCGTTCCAACGGAACTTATTAATAACAATGCAAAAAAATTAGAATCCATCGTTCTTGAGCTGGCTCATTTGAATGCATTGGACGAAAAATTCATTGAGTGGTTAGAGAACTGCAATCATTTCTGCAATTCACTTGTAGACAGAATTGTTCCCGGTGAAGACAGGAAGTTGAGTGCTGAAATTGCACACGAACTGGGACTTAAAGATGAATTGTCGATCGTATCGGAAGTATATCGCTTGTGGGCTATTGAAGGCAATAGTGCGGTTGCAGAAGTGTTGTCATTTGTAAAAGCAGATGACGGCGTGGTGATAACAGATGATATTGAATTGTTCAGGGAACTTAAACTCAGGTTACTAAACGCAACACATACCCTAACTTGTGGCGTTGCTTTTCTTGCCGGTATTGATACGGTAAAAGAAGGCATGGATGATAAAGCCATTGGCACTTTCATGGAAGACCTGATGCTGCTGGAAATTGCGCCGGCCATACCTTATGATCCTGCTGTATTACTGGCAGAAGATTTTGGTTCCAAAGTGCTGGAGCGTTTCAGGAATCCATTTATACAGCATCACTGGCTTAGCATTACCTTAAACTATACACACAAGTTAAAAGCCAGGGCTATCCCGGTGTTATTGAATTACTATGAAAAGTATAGCCTGGTACCCGAAAATTTTGTG
>CAXTPJ010000448.1:0-3880 GCA_964245855.1 uncultured Ferruginibacter sp.
CTGGCTCTGCATCATTTTTTTCTCAGGACTTGCTTCGTTGAAATTCAACACTTCAAAGATGTCCCTGTCGTCACTTGTTTTGATGCTTGGGCTGCGTTTTACTTTCCTGAAATGATCAACACACATATTGTGGGCGATCCTTAATGCCCATGGTAAAAACTTTCCTTCTTCCGTGTAACGGCCACCTTTTAAAGTGTCGATGATGCGGATGAATACATCCTGGAACAAATCTTCAGCCAGGTACTTGTCTTTTACCAATAAGTAAATCGACGTGTAAATCTTGTCTTTGTAACGGGTAACCAAAGTAGAAAGAGCTTCTGTGTTACCATCTACGTAAAGGTGTACTAATTGCTGGTCGGTTAAGCTTGTTAGGCATTTCATGAGTGTGACGATTTAGGTTTGTTATAGATTTGGATAAATGGGCCAACATAAAACTGGAAGAGAAGTTGCTTAAAAGCTGCCTGGGAGGCGCTTTGGGCTTTTCACTCTGTCATTTGATATTGGTTTGATAAAAGTAGAATGTTTTTTGAATGCTCCAAACTTTTTTTAACATTATTTTGTCCTACTACGCAAAATCGAGTACTAGTTCTCAAAAAACTGGTATTAGCACCTATAATGATATCGTAGTATTACTACGGGCTTATTCTTTTTTTCATCATTTCAAACCTGTAAGCGGTATTTTTGTAGTAGTAATATGGCAACAGCAACAGTAAAAAAGAAAAAAAATATTGTTCCATCCATTTCCCCGGATGGAATATTTATAAAAGGCGCACGGGTACACAATCTCAAGGATGTAACGGTAACGATACCACGAAATAAATTAGTGGTGGTAACAGGTGTTTCCGGCTCCGGTAAATCATCATTAACCATTGATACTTTGTTTGCAGAAGGGCAGCGCCGCTATGCAGAAAGTTTAAGCGCTTATGCAAGGCAATTTATGCAACGCATGAACAAGCCGGATGTTGATTTTATCAAAGGCCTTTGTCCTGCAATTGCCATCGAACAAAAAGTAATTACCCGCACACCCCGCAGTACTGTCGGCAGTATGACGGAGATATACGATTACCTGCGGTTGCTGTTTGCAAGGGCCGGTAAAACCATTTCACCGGTTAGCGGAAGAGAAGTGAAAAAAGATGATGTGGCAGATGTGATCAAAGCAATCAGGGCATTAAACGATGGCGACAAAGTGTTGATTGTTGTTCCTTTTAAGCAGCATGCCAACCGGGATGTAAAAGAGGAATTGAATATTTTATTGCAGAAAGGTTTTTCAAGAGTGGCGTCCCTAAATTCTTCTAAAGGGGTTGCGTTAGAGCCTCAGCGTATTGAAGACCTGCTTGAATCAGAAAGCCTGAAGAAGTTAAGTAAAACCTATTTGCTTGTTGATAGATTAGTGGTAAAAGCATTTGATGAAGATGATATACACCGCATCTCTGATTCGGTGAATACGGCTTTTTATGAAGGCGAAGGTGAACTGATGATGGAGGTGAATGGAAAAGAAATGCTGCACTTCAGCAATAAATTTGAACTGGATGGTATCCAGTTTGAAGAGCCAGTACCGAATTTATTTTCGTTTAATAACCCGTTTGGTGCTTGTCCTACCTGTGAAGGCTTTTCACAGGTATTGGGCATCGATGCAGACCTGGTAATCCCGGATAAAAATTTAAGTGTGTATGAAGGTGCCGTGGCGCCATGGAAAGGTGAGAAGCTGGGCATGTGGAGGGAAGCATTTGTACGTGCGGCAAAGAACTTTAATTTTCCTGTACATAAGCCCATCATAGATTTATCAAAAGATGAATTGGCTGCTTTGTGGGAAGGCAACAATTATGCAAACGGCATCAATGATTTTTTTAAAGAGGTAGAACAGAATTTATATAAGGTGCAATACCGGGTGTTGCTGAGCCGCTATCGTGGCCGCACGTTATGCCCGGATTGTGAAGGTTACCGGTTACGCAAAGAAGCTTTGTATGTAAAGGTTGGTGGCAAGCACATTGGTGAATTGTGTGCCATGCCGGTGAGGGATCTGCAAACATGGTTCAAGCAATTACAGTTGAGTGAATATGACCAGCAGGTTGCCAAAAGGGTATTGATTGAAATTGATCACCGCATTAAAACATTGATGGATGTTGGGCTTGGTTACTTGACACTTAACCGCCTGGCCAATTCTTTAAGTGGCGGTGAAAGCCAGCGTATACAGTTAACCCGTAGCCTCGGCAGTAACCTTACTAATTCATTGTACATTTTAGATGAACCTTCTATCGGCCTGCACAGCAGGGATACCGAACGGTTGATCAATGTATTGAAAGAATTGCGTGACCTTGGAAATACGGTAGTGGTAGTAGAACATGATGAGATGATGATGAGGGAAGCAGATTACATCATTGACATGGGGCCGCTGGCCAGTCACTTGGGTGGAGAAGTAGTTGCTGCAGGAAATTATGATGAATTGATAGCAGATGATAAAAGCCTGACGGGAAAATATCTATCGGGCAAATTAAAAATAGAACCGCCTGCACAGGTACGCAAATGGAAACGGAGCATTACCGTACAGGGTGCAAGGCAAAACAACTTGCAGAACCTGACAGTGGAGTTTCCATTGGGTGTATTGTGTGTGGTGAGTGGTGTGAGTGGCAGTGGCAAGACAACTTTGATAAAACAAATTTTGTATCCTGCTTTGCAGAAGTTGAAGGGTGAAGGAGTTGATAAACCAGGGTTACACAAAGCTATTAAAGGTGATATTGATTCGATTGCACAGATAGAGATGGTGGATCAAAACCCGATTGGTAAATCATCGAGGAGCAACCCGGTGACTTATATCAAAGCGTATGATGAGATCAGGGAATTGTTCAGTAAACAACCATTAAGTAAGATCCGGGGATTTCAGCCAAAGCATTTTTCTTTTAATGTAGATGGTGGCCGTTGCGATGCCTGTAGTGGTGAAGGCGAACAGATCGTAGAGATGCAGTTTTTAGCAGATGTACATTTAACCTGCGAAGTCTGCGGTGGTAAAAGGTTTAAAGAAGAAGTGCTGGAGGTAACGTACAAAAACAAAAGCATTCATGATGTGCTGGAAATGAGCGTTGATGAAGCCATTGAATTTTTTGTTGATGAAGCAGATGTTGCTAAAAAGATCCAACCATTGAGCGATGTGGGGTTGGGGTATGTGAAGCTTGGCCAGTCGAGCAATACCTTATCCGGCGGTGAGGCGCAAAGGGTAAAGCTGGCTTCGTTTTTAGGCAAAGGAAAAACCAACGGCAGCATCTTATTTATTTTTGATGAACCAACAACCGGTTTGCATTTTCATGATATAAAGAAATTGCTGGCTTCTTTTAATGCACTGATCAACCAGGGGCATACCATTTTGGTGATAGAACACAATACAGATGTAATTAAAAGCGCCGATTGGGTAATTGACCTTGGCCCTGAAGCAGGTGATGGCGGCGGCCAGTTGGTTTTTGCCGGAAAGCCGGATGAATTGAAAAAATGTAAAGAGAGTTATACCGGAAGATTTTTGTAATTAAATGCCACGAATGCACGAATTGACGTATAAAATACAATAAACAATTTCTTTTCATTCGTGTACTATGTCAAAATTTTTCTCTGATTTAGTATGATGAAAAATGATATACTGTACAAGAGTGCGACGCCAATGAAGCTAAATTGAAATACTTCTGCCGGTACAATAACAGTTAACAAAATAGCCACCCGAAGGTGGCTATTGTTTTGCATGTAAGGGTTAAAAACTATTTTTTAATGAAGGCGGCTGTTTCTGCCTGGCCTTCACTTATTATTTTAATAATGTACATGCCGGCGCTGATTTTTTCTGTTGGTACGTTGATCTTGTTGTTTCCGGGAACAATATTGTGAACAGAGGTGCTGATAA
>CAXTPJ010000449.1:0-3875 GCA_964245855.1 uncultured Ferruginibacter sp.
TTTTCAACTTATTCACATAATCATTAGCGGATAATTAACTCAAACAGCTTCTTATTTACCCATATCCCCAATAACCGGCAAATGTTTTCTTTCAGGGATGCATTTTCAACTATCATCAACCTGGGCAACCTGTACAGGTCATCCAGCTTTTCCCTGGTAATATAAGTTTGTTCAACAGAAAAGGCAACGGTATAGCCATCGGTTTTTAATATGTCAATTTCCCTTTTGTTAAAATCCCCATTCGGATAAGCAAAATGGTTAACCGGTATGCCGGTCCAACCTTCCAGTATTTTTTTTGATGCTGTGATTTCATCTGCAGATTTTTCTGCTGTACACTTTGTCAATATTGGGTGTGTAAGCGTATGGCTGCCGATTGATATGTTTTTATTTTTCGAAATCGTTTTTAACTGCTCCACCGTTAATGCTTCCCTGTTAATATTTATCTGTTGTTTCGTTTCTTCTACTATCTTAAGCCGGTCATCATCTGACAGGTCTTTAAAGAACTGCATGGGTTCTTTTCTTAAACCCTTTCTTCTTGCTTCAAACATGTACGACCACCAGTAGCCATTTCCTTTTTCAACCGGATCGGTGGTAACAAAAATGGTTACCGGTACATTGTGCTTTTCGGCTATCGGTGCAATATTGTCTATATTACTTTGCCAACCGTCATCTACTGTAATCACTACAGCTCCTTTCGGGAAAGCTATTTTGCCACTGGCTATCCTCTCCAGGTCGCTGACCGGTATAAAATGAAAACCCTTCTTCTTAAGCCAGGTTATAATAGATTCAAAGAAAGACTTACCGGGAGAGTGAAAGCAAAGGCACAGTATATTTTCTCCCTGCTGTATTTTTTTTGTAGCCTTTTTTACTGCCCCAGATAGCATTAATCCATTGGCAATACAATAGCCTATAAAATTTCGGATGCTGGTTTTCATTAAAACAAATTGGTGATTACCTGTGAGTTAAACGCAAAGTAAGAGAATATATTTTAACCTCGGAAACGGGTAAACTCCAATTACAGGTATGGTTTGATTTCCATTAGGGATAAGATACAATAAAACTATTCTGCTGCCATAGCATTAGATTTTGCCGCAACAGTGTTACTTACTAATGGGCGGTTTAAAACCTTGTAATAAACTGCTATAAATTCATCTGTCATCCTGCCTAAAAGGAATTTTTGATTGATGGTAGCCAATCCTTTTTCGCCCATTTTTTTGGCGGCGCCGGGATTATTATATAGGTATAATATTTTTTCTGCCAGTTCATCCACGCCTTTATTTTTAATCATAAAGCCATTTACACCTTCTTCTATCACTTCGTTGGTACCGCCGCCGATAGTAGCAATCACTGGTTTTTGCAAACTCATGTATTCAATGATCGAATTGGAAACACCTTCGCCATGTAATTCGCTCCTGGTACATAAAACACCCACATCAAACACCTGGCACAAGTCTTCCACATCAGCCCTTCTGCCTAAGAACAACATGTTTTGTTTGTATTGGTCCGGCACCAGTTTTTCAACCGATTGCCTGTCTTCCCCATCGCCTACCAGCAAAAAGCAAACATCCTTTTTTTGCTCCAGTACTTTAATGGCAGCGGCTACAAAACTTACCCAGTCTTTTCTTGGTTGAAAAGCGCCCACCATTCCAACAATGTAGGCAAAATGTTCAATACCCAATTCCTGTTTAAGTTCCTGCGGGTTGCGCAGGTTTTGAAAGCGTGCCATATCAATGCCATTGTAAATACACATGGTTTTATGAACCGGTGCATCATACGATTTTATTCCTGCAAGTGAATTGGATAATACCAGGTCGGCAAACAAATGTGTAAATCTGCCACGCAGGTAAGCTTTGCTGGTATGAGAAATTTTATTGGGTGCATCGGCTATGATGCCATTGATAAATTTGAATTTTCTGAAGATCAGCAATGGCACCATGTACAGGCTGCCCATGCCTCCCCAGGAATGTACAATATCCGGCTGGTATTTTTTGATGGTATCCCTGATAACAAAATACGGGGTAGTACTGAACTTATGTTTTTTGTGAGACTCGATGATAGTGATCGGAAAATCATACATGTAACGGTAACCAACGCCCATATTCGTTAATGACAATAATATGATTTTGTAAGATGGGTCTTTGCTTAATGATTTGATCAGTTCTAACATCCTTCTTTCTTTTCCTCCACCGCCGATGTTGTCTGCTACAAATAGAATGGTCATTGTTGTGTTTTTTGGACTTGCTCTTTAATTTTTAAGGTTAAAGAAGTGTTTTAAGGGGGCTAAATGTTGTTGTTATAATTGGCGACAGCATAAGCAATAGTTGCGCCAAACTACTTTATAACTTTATTACGGTTAATTTATTGTACCAGTACCTGTTATTTACCACGATAATATTATTACCGGCTATTTATTTTGGTGATGTAATCGGCCATTATTTTTGCCTGCATTTTGTAATCAAAATTATCTTCAGCTACTTTTTTGCCGTTCAATCCAATTTGTTTTGCATTAGGGTTATTCAGTGCTTCTTCCATTTTTTCAGCAAAAGCTGCGGCATTGCTTGGCTCTGCTAAAAAGCCACTTTCACCATCTTTAATGTATAGCGGAATTTCCCCTACTTTGGTTACAACAACCGGAACACCGGTTGCAAGGTATTCGCCAATTTTGATGGGGAAGTTACCCGAGTTCTGTTCATTGTCTGGTTTTGATACCACCAGTATTTCTGCATTGCCCAAAATTACCGGCATCATCTCCCTGTCTACCATTCCGGTAAAAATAACCCGCTTATCAAGGCCATGTTTTTCTATGGCATCGGTAGTTTCTTTTATAGATTCTTTGCTATTGATCCTTCCAACAAGCACAAGATTTAATTGAGGGAATTTGTTTGCAATGCGGGCAAATGCCTCTACCAAAATCGGTACGCCATCTTTGTTCCCATTAATGGTACCGCAGTAACCAATGTATGGAAAAGCATAAGGGCTTGGCTGATCTGTACTAAAGAATGGCAGGTCAACAACGGTTACCAATTTTTGTGCTTCGGGATTGTATCGCTGTACAAATGTTTTTAGTTTATCGGTAATAACAAATACACCACTCAACTCCGGTAAAAATTTACTGGTGAATAATTTTGCCATCGCTTTGTTTTCAACCGAATAAGGCAATTCTGTTTTATCATGAAATACAGTCACCCCCATTTCTCTTGTCTTTTTTGCAAGATGGTACATGTGATAGGTTTGGCTGCTCCACAAAGAAAGGATCACTAATGCATCTATCTTGTTTTCCTTTTTTTGCTGTCTGATTATTTTGACCGTTTCTTTTATTGCCCTGTAATAATGAAAATGGATGAGCAGTTTATTGTTACCGGTATAGTGATAAATTTCTTTGTACTCAATTCCTAAATGCTTGATGGAGCGTTTGCCATCCCAATATTTAGCCTGCGATGCCAGTAGTAAAAAAGTAACGGTGTGGCCTGCTTCCACCAAGCCTTTTGCCAATAAAGTATGCCTGATGGCGGATGCATGCCGCTCCGGATATTCACCTGTAGAAACGAATGTAAAATGCATGATCTGGATTGATTTTTATTTGGTACGATTATAAATTTTTAAGCACTTTGCAGGGGTTGCCGCCTGCAATTACATTGGCCGGTATATCTCTTGTTACTACACTGTTAGCGCCTATTACACTGTTTTCTCCAATGGTAACACCCTTTAATACAATGGATCCATAACCTATAAAAACATTATTGCCAATGATGATGGGTTTTGAATCTCCGGCAGATGTTCTTCTTTTATCAGGCTGTATGCCATGCCAGTCAAAATCAGTAATGAGTGTATTGGCGCCACATAATACAGCATTGCCAAGAATGACCTTTTCTTTT
>CAXTPJ010000450.1:0-3874 GCA_964245855.1 uncultured Ferruginibacter sp.
TACCTGTGCGTTGTAATAATTAAGACCGGCATTGTTGGATGAAATGCCATTTGAATTATTGTTGTACAAACCATTTTTGTTTCTGTCTAAAATGGTTACCTGGTTATTGTTTACAGAACCAGCAGCCACATATTCACTCGCTGTTTTTTCTTCTGCGTACTGCCTTCTTTCTCCTTCAGCATCTTTACGGGTGTCGTGTGCCGGAGCAGGAGAGGGTTTGTAAACAAAGTCATTATCTGCCTTTTCCTGTACGGCAACATCAGTTTGCAAACTTTCATGAAAACTGTCTGCTTTAATTGTGCTATTGGTAGTTGTTAAACCATTTTGCGCAACAATAACTGGTGAAACTTTATTAGAAATACTGTCCATCTGTGCTGCTGGTACCTGCGCAATTTGAACAGCAGAATCATTTGGCGAAGTAATTTTTTCTGTCGCCGCAACCTGGTCGCTGGTTGTTTTTTTATTGCCGGATAAATAAGCGATCGTAATGCTGCTGCCAATCAGTAAAACGGCTGCAGCAGCTTTCCACCATTTGGTAAAGGATGTTTTATGGATCGGGACGATGGGCGCATTTTCAACCCCATCCAGTTTTTGTTTTAATGCAGCCAACTCTTTGCTCCAGTCTTTTTGGTCCATGGCTTCATAGCCTTCAATGGCTTCCGCCAAAAGCTGGTCATCCAGCGCTGCCTTTTCAATAGCATACATTTCAGCATTGCTCATGCCACCGGAAAGGTATCGTTTGATATCTTCCGCCGTGTAAATGATATGTCTATTATCGGTATTCATTTTTTAGTTATTCTCAGAAAAATTATTTTACCATCAGTTGTTTTTCATAGCGACAGCAGTGGCGACGCTCCGTTCAACTTCAGTTTTATGGCATCAATACTTCGTTTAAAACGTTCAAAGGTTTAAAACGTTTAATACGTTAATCCTAAACCCCTAAACCATTTTCAACAACTTTCAACAATTTTAAACCATTTCAACCTAAACCATTTCAACCTAAACCACCTCAACCCTAAACCTCTAAACTATTTTCAACAATCTTCAATTTTAAACCACCTTCAACATTCCTCACGCACTAAACACATTCTTCCCTTCCATACAAATCTTCAAATTCCGTTTGCCGTTCTGGATATAACTTCTCACTTTACTCCAGTCGTGGCCCGTAATGTCGGCAATCTCGTTGTAACATTTTTTCTGTAAAAAAAACAACTCAATGCTCTGTTTTTGATCTGCCGGTAAAGTTTCTATGCAACCTTCTAATTTGGTGAGATTTTCCTCTTTTTCAAGTACGGCGTTTTCCAGATGCGTTTCCTGGTTTGATTGCATAAAGTCTGGATTAAATTCTGTTATCCGCACATTTTTCCCACTCCTTAACTTCATCAGGCAATGATTACGGGCCAATACCTGCAGCCATCCCCTGAAGTTTTCCACCTCATGCTGCCTTAACTTTTTGCTTAATTCTTCATAAATGTCCATCACCGCATCCTTGCTCTTTTCCGCATCCTTAAAATATTTCAGGCATACACCAAAAACCAGGTCCATGTAACGCTGGTATAAAATACTCAACTGTTGCAGGTCGCCCGTTCTTTTGTAAACAATAATTAATTCTTTATCGCTTACACCCGGTGATATGTTTGTTAAAAAGTTCAATGATTGCTTGCAGTATTATTATTATTCAAAAAATACTTTTACCATCTGGTAAAACAGCCGGTTGTTTACATATTGCTGATGCCCCTGTTGCTGTTTCTCCGAAAATCCCTGCAAGCCGAACAATCCTGCTGCATTGCCTTTATTAATGGCAATTTCAAGGTATGCTGCCGAATTAAACAGCGCCAGTTTTTCACCTTCCGCCACATCTGCATACGTATCACTGATACGGTCGATCACTTCATCCCGTTTAAAAACAATTTTAAAACTCCGGCCCTTGCGCTGCATCTCAAAATCTTCTTTGGTAATATTGACGATCACATTCTCAAAATTATCAATAAAGATAATCTGGCCTTCAATCCAGTTGTTGCCCAACGTAGGCAGCAGTGCATTCTTTACCTGTATCGATACCGATGCATCGCCCACTTCTTCAATCTTTTTGCCATTGGCAATTTCATTAAAGGCCTTGGCAAAAACACTGGTGCAGTACAAAGTATTCTTATGGGTAGTTTTATCAATTTGCAATGCCACTACTTTTTGTGGCAGTTCTTCCAGTATCATCGTAAGCAAACCATTATCGGCACAGGCAATAAAGTGGCCATTGTGTTCTGCCAATAAAAGGTGTTCGGGCTTTTGATCAAATAAATTTACCATCACTAAATGAATGGTGCCTGCCGGAAAACTTTTTATAGCATTCCTGCAAACATAGGCGGCCTGCGGATAATTGAATGGCGCCAGTTCATGAGTAATATCAATGATGGAAAAATTGCTGTTAACCTGCATCAACTGGCCTTTAATGCCACCGACAAGAAAATCCTTTTGTCCAATATCTGATGTAAGCGTAACTAAGGGCATTTGTTATATTGAAGCGTTTTCTTTGTTTTATAATTTAAAAATTGAATGGCTGTTATCTAAATAAAATATTTGTAGACGAGCTTCAGTTTTCTATAGCAGCATCGTTGTGTCACTCACTTGTACTGTTGATTTTTATGTCATCAAATTTTATAAAGCTTAGTTCTGTCAATCATTGTTCATCATATGTAAAATCGCCGGGGCATTTGTCATAAGTTTTGTACAATACTTTTATTTCTTACCAGTAACTGGGTTAGCCGCCTCTTTTGGTTCGGTCACGCCTTTAGCGTGATTGAAAAAATGCGAAGCAAATTTTTTCAAAGAAGCAAAAGCAGCGGCGTTCCAGTTACGCTGCCCGCCGGCAGGGGAGGCAAAAAACAATAATTATAATAAACTAACAAAAGAATGAATACTTTAAAACCTTACTTCACCAATTCTCCATTCTTAAAGAAAAAATTCTTCACCAGTTTATCTGCCCATGAAGGAAAAAAGCGGTTCATAAAAATGGTTTCCTTTCCTTTTACTGTCAGCAATAAGGTACGCTTCCTTTTTTCGATCGCATTTAAAATATGCCTGGCACATTCTTCTGCTGTCATCAGTTTATCTTCATCCAGCGGACTTTCACCCTGCGATTGCCCGTCTTTATTCAATGCCACGCTGCGGATATTGCTTGCTGTAAAACCAGGACAAACCCACATCACATTCACACCATCATCCTGCAGTTCGGTACGAATGGCTTCCATCCATCCATTGATGGCAAACTTGGAAGCTGAGTAACCGCTTCTGCCGGGTAAACCACGATAGCCTGCTACAGAAGATACCGCTGCAATGGTTCCCCTGCTTTTAATGATTTCGTTCAACGCCAGTTTGGTACAATATACCGTGAAGAAAAAATTTACATTCATAACTTTTTCTATCACTTCTACTTCAGCATCTTTCAGCAAAGCCCTCATGGAAATGCCGGCGTTGTTGATGAGTATATCAATACGGCCAAATGTTTCAATGGTTGAATTAATAAAATGCTCACAATCGTGGTAACGACTAACATCTGCCACTACTGTATGAATAAGGTAACTGGAGTATTGAACCTGCAGGTTATATAATTTATCCTGGTTTCGGCCACAGGTAGCTATCTGAGCGCCCATCGGCAGCAGTGCATCGATCAATGCCCGGCCAATCCCTTCACTTCCTCCCGTGATCACCACAACCTTATTTTTAAAGAAATCGCTCATACTGTATTAGATTATACGCAAAAATAAGTTAGTTATATCGCTGTTGTTTAACAATATGGAAATAATAATTTTAATTAATCCTGAAAAAGTTTGATAAAAACTTTGTTGGCAAAATGTTTTTACCCTATTTTTGCACTCCA
>CAXTPJ010000451.1:0-3870 GCA_964245855.1 uncultured Ferruginibacter sp.
ATAAGAAAGCCTTAAAGAGAAAATATATCCTAATGCTTTTCTTACGTGTGCTTCAAAACCTAAAGTTGGAAATTTAGAAGGTACGTCACCATTGATAGTGATGGCACCAAGAGAAGCACCTACTTCCCACATGCTGCGTGGTTTTGCAGGGAAATTGTAAGTGTTGTTCCAAAACTCATTCTGCTGGGGCATATTCTTGGAGGATATCACAGTAGAGTCGTAAATGCTGTAACCTGAGCCTGAACCGGAGCCGGTTTGGGCAAAAGTTGCTGAGGTCATAAGGGTAATGAGCCCTAATAGTAGTTTGTACTTTTTGCTTGCCATAACTAAATGATTATTTAAGTTCTGAAATTACGAGTTGATTATATGCAAAAATATCACTTGAGATTTAAAAACCAAATTTTTTTATGATTTATTTGGGTTATTCCTTAATTTATTTGCTTATATTTTAATGCTTTATGGACTTTTATTTACACAGGGATGCTGCATTGTGTTCAAATTATTTTTGAGGTATAATTTAGCAGTGCCTGTATCAAAATAAATAAATCCGGTAATTACTTTGATACGGTTCTGTACTGAACTATATTGCTTCCTTTTATCTAAATGGAATTTGTAAATAAAATCATTGGCGAGGAACTGCGCATCTTTGAAAAAAAATTTTCAGAGGCTGTTAAAAGCAATACGGCACTGCTCGACCGGATAATGAAATACATCATCCGGCGTAAAGGTAAGCAACTGAGGCCAATGTTTGTTTTCTTATGCGCCAAACTGCACGCCCCCATTAATGAAAGCACCTACAGGGCTGCTGCACTGGTAGAATTGCTGCACACCGCCACCCTTGTACATGATGATGTGGTAGATGAATCGCTGGAACGCAGGGGTTTTTTCTCCATCAATGCCATATGGAAAAATAAAATCGCTGTACTGGTTGGCGATTACTTATTGTCGAAGGGGCTATTGCTTTCTACCGGCAACAACGATTTTGAACACCTGTACATTCTTTCCGAAGCAGTTAAACAAATGAGTGAGGGCGAATTACTGCAAATTGAAAAATCCAGGAACCTCAACCTGGATGAGGATATTTATTTTGAAATTATCCGCAATAAAACGGCCTCCCTGTTATCATCTGCCTGTGGGGTGGGTGCCTGGACAACCAGCAATAACCAGGAGGTTTGCAACAAAATGAAATTATTTGGTGAAAAAGTAGGCATCGCCTTCCAGATAAAAGACGATCTTTTTGATTATGGAAGTGATGACATCGGCAAACCTACCGGTAATGATATTAAAGAAAAAAAACTCACTTTGCCGTTGATTTTCACACTCAATAATGTTGGCGCTTCCAAAAAAAGGGAATTAATTTACATCATTAAAAATGAGAACACCGACCCTAAAAAAGTGAGGATGCTCATAGACACTGTTGTAGCAACCGGTGGCATCAAATATGCTGCGGCAAAAATGAATGAATACAGGGATGATGCTTTAAAAATTTTGCATGGATTTCCCCAGAATGAAGTACGCAATGCCCTGGAAGAACTCGTCCGCTACACTACTGACAGAAAATATTAATCCTGCATTTTCAACCCATGAAAAAAAGATGGACACTGCTTACTGCCCCCGATGAAAAAGTAGCAGCCCTAAAAGAATCCCTCAAAATAAACAGCACTATCTGCAAAATATTGGTGCAGCGTGGTATAGATGATTTTGAAAAAAGCAAAGCCTTTTTCAGGCCATCATTACAGGCATTGCATGACCCGTATCTGATGAAAGATATGGACAAAGCTGTGGACAGGCTTAGTGAGGCATTTGATGCAAAAGAAAAGATTTTAGTTTTTGGAGATTATGATGTGGATGGCACTACTTCAGTTGCCTGTATGTACCAATTTCTCTGCAAAATTTATAATGAGGCACTTGTTGAATTTTATATTCCCCACCGTTACCGGGAAGGATATGGGGTTAGCAAAATGGGCATCGATTATGCTGCGGCCAATAATTTTACCCTGATTGTATCTTTGGATTGCGGGATTAAATCTGTTGACCTGGTTGCTTACGCAGCAACACTTGGCATAGATTTTATCATCTGCGATCACCATCTTCCTGATAAAAAATTACCCGTTGCAAAAGCAATCCTGAACCCCAAGCAAATTGATTGCCCTTATCCTTACAAGGATCTTTGTGGCTGTGGTGTTGGTTTTAAACTGATTACCGCACTGGCCCAACGGTTCAGCATAGACGACGAAGATTACCTCTGCTATCTTGATCTTGTTGCTACCGCAATAGCAGCCGATATTGTGCCCATAACCAGAGAGAACAGGGTACTGGCATACCATGGTTTGCAAAGGATCAACAGTAAGCCCAGCCATGGCATCAAGGCACTGATAAAACTCGGGGGCATACAAAAAGCTTTAACCATTACCAATGTAGTTTTTGTAATTGCGCCCAGGGTAAATGCCGCAGGAAGAATGGATGATGCAAAAAAAGCAGTACAGCTATTTGTAGAACAGGATGAAATAAAGGCAATGGAATTTGCGGAGTTACTACACAATGATAACAGCGAACGGAAAGAGGCAGACTCTACTACTACAGAAGAAGCACTGGCATTAATCAGCGAAGATATTACACTGCACCATACCAAATCGACCGTTGTATTTAAAGAACACTGGCACAAAGGTGTGGTTGGTATTGTAGCCAGCAGGTTGATTGAAACATACTACCGCCCAACGGTAGTACTTACCAAAAGCGGTGATGTAGTTGCAGGCAGCGCCCGAAGCGTTGCCGGTTTTAATTTACATGAAGCCATACATGCCTGCCGTGAAAATTTATTGGGTTATGGCGGACACTTTGCAGCAGCAGGGCTTTCATTGCTGCCGGAAAAAGTAGCTGCATTTAAATTACAGTTTGAAGAAGTGGTAAGCAATACTATTGACCCACAATTATTGGTGCCGGAAATAATAATTGACTCAGCGGTTTTATTCAGTGAAATCAATGAACCTTTTTTTAATATCATTCAACAGATGGAACCGTTTGGGCCAGAAAACATGCGGCCTGTTTTTATTGCTACCAATGTGATTAACACAGGTTATTCAAAAATTGTTAAAGACCTGCACATACGCTTTGTTTTAAAACAGGGCAACATTACTTTAACAGGCATTGGATTTAACATGGCAGAAAAATTTTCACTGGTTGAATCGAATAAACCCCTCGACATTGTTTTTACAATTGATGAAAATGAATGGAATGGACAAACTTCTATACAGTTAAAAATGATTGACCTAAAGATTGCTGAAAGCCCTGCCGGCATTGCATAAAACAGAAACCGCAATTGAAAATCCTCCGATACATACAATACTTTTTTTACCTCGGCATCAACTGGGGGTGGCGGTTGGCCATCATCATCATACGACAGGAAATTAAAGGAGAAAAAAAATACGGCATCGATACAACCGGCGCTGATGAATTAAAAAGTTTGAAAAAAAAAGGTATTGATATTTCCCATGCTACCATTTATATGCCGGTAACTTATTTGTTGATTGAAACTACTCTACCAAAAATAAAGCAGACAAATAAGATACATTTTCTTGACATTGGCTGTGGAAAAGGCAGGGCTTTGTGTGTGGCCGCTCACCATGGATTCAACAAACTAACGGGTGTTGATTTTGCTGAAAAACTATGTATTCAGGCGAAAGAAAATCTGGTTATGACTAAGCTGCAACTGCCTTCAATTAATTTTAGTATACTTAACCAGGATGCGGTAGAAACAAGGGTTCCGGCAGACGTAGATTGTATTTTTCTTTTCAATCCATTTGATGAAGTAATAATGGAAAAAGTATTGAGAAATATTTTGGAGAGCGTACATTCAAACCCGAGAAATAT
>CAXTPJ010000452.1:0-3858 GCA_964245855.1 uncultured Ferruginibacter sp.
CCTCTCCCATTAAAAATACCCTTTCATCCCTTCTCATTTCTTCCTGCATGGCTTCCCGTAGGGCTTCTCTAAACGCAATTTGTCGCATGTGATGTAGTTATAGGTTTACTTGTGTTGTATAAAAGAACGCAAATTTATTCTATCAGCGTCAGATAATCAAATTGAGTTAGGATTTTGTTTTTGGCCTCCTTCACAAAGGCAACGGAAGTTAAAAAAAGCAATTCGGGCGCCCGGGCGGGCCATCCGTTCCAAGTCCGGCACAAAAGCATGGCTTCTTCCTCTTCCCCCTTTGGGGCAAGCCGGATGGGGGCCTCACCGGGCTTTCCACTGCTGTCCCTGGCGCAGCACTGCCGCATTAATGGTGATAAATATTTGGTTGGCGGTTTAGCACTTTTCCAACGCCTGTAAAATATCCTGCAAAATATCATCCACATGCTCAAGTCCAACAGAAATGCGGATAAGCCCCGGCGTTATGTTGGTTGCCAGCCTTTCTTCTTCTGTTAGCTTTGCATGCGTTGTACTGGCCGGGTGCGATGCAATGCTTCTTGTATCGCCCAGATTAGCCGTCAGCGAAAGCATTTGCAGGCTATTTAAAAATATCCGGCCACTTTCAAGCCCGCCTTTTAAATTAAAGCAAACAATACCGCCACCATTTTTCATTTGCTTTAAAGCAATGGCGTGCTGCGGATGGCTTGGCAAATATGGATAACGCAGCGATTCAATTGCCGGGTGCGATTCCAGTTTCGTCGCAATCGCCAATGCATTCTTCGAATGGCGCTCCATGCGTACATCAAGCGTTTCTAAGCTTTTACTCAACACCCACGCATTAAAAGGTGATAAGGCGGGGCCGGTACTTCTGCAGAACAAGTAAATATCCTGCACCAATTGTTTTTTTCCGACAATTACGCCGCCCAAAACTCTCCCCTGCCCATCTATCCACTTGGTGGCAGAATGTACCACCAGGTCGGCACCAAAATCAATCGGGCGCTGATTGACCGGTGTGGCAAAACAATTATCTACATTTAGAATGAGGTTGTATTTTTTGGCCAGCAAATTCACCAGTTCCAGGTCTATCAATTCCAAACCAGGGTTGGTAGGTGTTTCAATAAAGATCATTTTGGTGTTTGGCTTAATGGCCGCTTCCCAGGCGGCCATATCACTGGTGCTTACATAAGTGTATTCAATTCCGTAATTGGGCAGGTATTTTTTTATGACGGTTTGCGTACTTCCAAAAATGGAATTGCAAACCAACAGGTGATCGCCTTTTTTAAGCAAGGCAGCAAAGGAAGCAAATACAGCGCTCATGCCCGAAGCAGTGGCATAACCGGCTTCTGCACCTTCCAGTGCTACCATTTTGTCAGTAAACTCTTTTACGGTGGGATTGCTGAAACGACTGTAAATATTATCGTCGCTTTCATCAGCAAAAGCTGCCCGCATTTCTTCTGCATCATCAAAACAAAAGCTGCTGGTTAAAAACATCGGAGTAGCATGCTCCATTTCATTTGTCCTTTCTGTCTGTATGCGTATCGCTTCTGTAATAGGATGCTTCATTTGCAACATTCGTATTTTACATTAAATTCCTTTAATATCGTTTAACATTGTTGAAAACGTTTAAGACGTTCACTAAAGCACACAACCCTAAACATTATAACTACTTTCAATAATCTTCAACAACGTTCAACAGCCTTAACCATATTAAACAATCTTCGTTACCCCAAAGGTTTCCACTAAACTATCTAAACCCTAAACTCTCCTGAACCATTTTCAACAATATTCAACTCTTCCTCACCCCTTCACCACCACAACTTCCCAGGTTAAATTAGTATTTCCCCTGCGCAAGGTTTCTGCAACGGAGCAATATTTGTTCATGGATAATTCACAGGCCCTGGTAGCTTTTTCTTCATCAATGGTACCAGTCAGCGTGAATACAATTTTCACTTCCTGCCATAAAGATGGTTCTTTGCCGGGTTCTCTTTCGCCGGTTATCTTCATAGAAAAATCTTTTACTTCCTGGCGTTGCTTTTTTAAAATCATCACAATATCAATCGCACTGCAACCACCAATTCCCATCAGCAACATCTGCATAGGGCGAATACCAAAGTTGATACCACCAGATTCATCGCTGGAATCCATTTTCACCGTGTGCCCATTGGCATCGGTGCCTTCAAAACCAAAGTCGCCAGCTACTCTTTTTAAGTTTACTTCTATCATACTCCAAATTTTTCACAAAGATAATTGCTGCCGGGCTTTATCCTATACCGCATTAAAAAATACGTTGCTTTATTTACGGTATCCGTAAAAATGTATTCCGCCAGGCGCTGCTGTTCTTTTCAGCATGAATTACTATTACTTTGCACCTGCATATTTATTTCATGAATCATTTTCATTACCCCCATACCATACAGTTAGAAAGCGGAGAAACCCTGCCGGCACTCAACATTACTTACACTACTTACGGCACCATCAATGCGGCCAAAGACAATGTGGTGTGGATCTGCCATGCACTTACCGCCAGTTCGGATGTGGCAGATTGGTGGCCGGGTGTGGTAGGCGACAAGCACATCATTGATCCCGAAAAATACTTTATCGTTTGTGCCAATATCATCGGTTCCTGCTATGGTACAACCGGACCTTTAAGCAACAATCCGGCAACTGGCCAACCTTATTATGGCGACTTTCCATTTATTAGTATTCGTGACATGGTGGCTGCACATATTTTACTACGTCAGCACATGGGCATCGAAAAAATATTTTTACTGATCGGTGGAAGCATGGGAGGTTACCAGGCAATGGAATGGGCCTTAATGGAGAAAAACAAAATTGAAAACCTGTTTTTACTGGCAACTTCTGCAACAGAAAGCGCCTGGGGCATTGCTACCCACACAGCCCAGCGGTTAAGTATTGAAGCGGACGCCACTTGGCTGCAACCCTCTCCCACTGCCGGTTCCAAAGGATTGAAAGCTGCCCGGGCAATCGGTATGCTTACTTATCGCAACTATGGCATTATGGTGCAACAGCAATCAGATGAGGACCATGAAAAGATGGAAGGTTTTAAAGCGTCTTCTTATATTAATTACCAGGGCGATAAACTGGTGAACCGTTTTAATGCTTACAGTTATTGGTTGCTCACCAAAAGTATGGACACCCATAATATTGCAAGAAGCCGTGGTAGCAACGTGGCGGGAGTTTTAAAAACAATACAGCAAAAAACATTGATCATTGGTATCAGCAGTGATATATTATGCCCTTTGATTGAGCAGGAGTTTTTAGCAACCAATATTCCCAATGCAACATTGATCAGCATTGATTCTGATTATGGCCATGATGGTTTTATGGTAGAAGACAAACAGATTTCTGCCTGTCTCGCTGAATGGCTGCAACAGATCACTTGAAAATCCTGAGCAAAATCGCAACCTTTCTATTACTACACCGTTTTAATAGACTTTTTTATTTTTTTGTCGTTCTGTTTGTGGATACCTTGAAATAATAATTGTTAATATTCACTTTTATAATCATGAATTAGAAATTCAATGTTTAAACATTGTATATTTGCATCCTGAAAATAATTGCAACATGGAACCAGTAAAAAAAAGTAAAAAAAGTTTGGTAGGAAAATTGCTTATTGCCGGCCTGGTCATAGCGGCATTGGGTGGTGGCTTTACCTGGTATGCGTTTAATAACACGTATGGTGATACCGCAGCAACAAAAGCAGATTATACTGTAAATGCCTTTGACCTGATCAATGAGTTTAAAAAAAGTGACAGCGCTGCCAATAAAAAATATACAGAGAAGATCATTACAGCGAATGGCAAAGATTCAGCGATAGAAACAGCCGATACAACTTTGAATATAAAAATG
>CAXTPJ010000453.1:0-3852 GCA_964245855.1 uncultured Ferruginibacter sp.
GCAATGTATGCGAAAGCGCACGTTCAATGGTAACCGCTACTGTAACGGCACCGCCTGCTTTAACCATCAATCCAACTACTGCAACCATTTGCAGCGGAAGCAACACTACCGTTAACGTAACTACTCCTGCAGCTAATTTTACAACATATAGTTGGCAACCAACTGCTAACGCCGTAGCCTCAGGAACACCAGCAGGTATGACTGCAGTATTAAGTCCTGCAACAACCGGTGTTTACACAATAACTGCTACTTCCTCTACCGGCTGTGTAAACAAAGCATCTATATTTATGACGGTAAACCCTGCACCTCCTGTAACAGGTTCTGTTGCAGTATGCAGCGGCACAGGTACAACTTTAACGTCTGCTTCCACCTGTAGTAACCTGTCTTTATCGGGCAATACCATTGTAGGCTCCTGGAATGCCGCCACCGATCCGGTAGCCATTCAGCCAGTAATATTTTTACCTAACTCCACCACCTGCCAATTTGACCCGGATGGGCATACCATGAATTATACCACCCTCAACTTCCAGGTTACAGTTAGTGGCGTGTACAACTTTTTAATGGCCAATAATACATTGGATGGAATGGGCTATATTGTAACAGGGGCTTTTGTTCCGGGCCAGTGTCCCGGAACCGGCACCTGGATCGTTGGTGACGATGATTCCGGCCCTGGATTAATGCCCATGATGGATGCAAATCTTACAGCAGGTGTTACTTATACACTCATTACTACTGTTTTCAACTACCAGTCAGGTACTTCCACCGGAAGCTATAGCTGGGGCATTACTCCACCAGGCGGCGGCCAGATTGCAACCGGCACTACCGGAACCATACAATGGTATAATGTTCCTACCGGCGGATCGGCCATTGGTAGTGGATCACCATTTAACCCCGTTGGGGTTGCCGGCTCTGGCATTGCCAGCAATACTTCTGTCGGTTCTTATACTTTATATGCAGCCTGCTCCAACAACAATACCTGCCGCACTGCAGCAACCTATACCATTGGCGCCCCTGGTCAATGGATTGGGGGCACCAGTACCGACTGGAGCAATACCGCTAACTGGTGCGGCGGCGTTCCAACACTTACAACCGATGGTACCATTTTAGGCACAGCGCCTAATATGCCATTGCTTTCATCAGGCACCGGCACCATTAGAAATTTAACCGTTAACACCGGCGCCACCGTAACCGTCAGCAATGCAACATTAAAAATTGCAGGTACAATAGCTGCCACAAACTCCATCACCGCCGCAACAGGCACCATCGATCTGGCGGGCAGTACAATACAAACCATTTCCGGCAGCAGCTTTACCAACCGCACCATTCAAAACCTTAAAGCCAGTAATGCTGTAAATGTTTCTTCCACAGCAAACGACACACTCAAAATAACCGGCGCAATATCTTTCGGAAATGTAAATGGCAAAGTATTCAACTCGGGCGATAATGTAGTATTGGTGTCAAATGTTGCCGGCACAGCAAGAGTAGCTGATATAACCAATGCTGGTGTAAACAGCCTGGATTCTATCAAAGGAAAATTTGTAGTACAACGGTATATTCCTGCCCGCAGGGCCTGGCGCCTGCTAACGGCACCGGTTGTGGCCGGGTCACAAACCATCAACCAGGCTTGGCAGGAAGGCGTTGGCGGTAACTGGGCATTAAATCCTCGCCCCGGTTTTGGAACGCATATTACTGGCGGTTCGTCCAGGAACACCGCACAGGGATTTGACCAGGGGCCACTTAACTCCTCTATTTTTGGCTACAGCGGAACCGCCTGGAATGTGATTCCACCCAATACCTCCGAAATGGTAACTAGCAGGCAGGGCTACATGCTTTTTGTACGTGGTACCAGGGCTATCAACCTGCCGCTTTCTACCCCTTCTACCGTCCCGGATAGCACTGTACTTCGCCCAACCGGCGCTATCAAGTATGGCATACAGCCTGCTGTAACCAGCGTACCGGGAGGCTTTACCGTTATTGGTAATCCTTTTCCTTCGCCGGTAAATTTCAATGCTTTCACCCGCCTGGGTGTACTCGGCGGTGTTGGCGGCAATGCATATTACCTGTGGGATCCTTACTTAGGCGGAAGCAACGGTGTAGGGGCTTTTGTAACCTTTAGCTGGAATGGCTCTTCGTATGATAAAAATATTGCAGTAGGAGCCGGGCCGTCCAATATCACCAACACCGGCGTCATTCCTTCGGGTGCTGCCTTCATGGTCAACCTTAGTCCCGGTGGCGCTGTAGGTATCGCAGAAAATGCAAAAACAACAGATCTTGCCCCGCATACCTACGTATTCAGGCCTGCTGCTGCACCTGCTTCTTTACGGGCAACATTGTTTGTGGCCGAACCGGGTAATGCAGCCAGCGCCATCGATGGCAACCTCATTACTTTCAGCGAAACAACCAACACCGCTGTTGACGATGAAGATGCCATCAAGCCCAATAATTTCTATGAAAATTTTGGAGTTAAAAGAGACGGTATCAATATCTCCATTGAAAGAAGAAATATTATTTATCTAAAGGATACCATTTTTTATTCCATGTGGAATATGAAGCAGAAAAATTACCGGCTTCAACTGGCAGCGAATGAACTGGTAGCGCCCGCCGGTACAACAGCATTTTTGGAAGACATTTATCTCAACCAAAAAACATTGTTGAATTTAAATGATACCACAATAATTGATTTTGCCGTAACAACCAATCCAAACAGCTCCGCCGCAGGCCGCTTCAGGATTGTATTTGATCCGGTTGTGGTATTGCCGGTAACGTTTACTAATGTTAAAGCTTACCAACAAGGCAGCAACATTGCAGTAGAATGGTCGGTACAAAACGAACTCAGTATCAGCGGGTATGAAGTAGAGAAATCTTTGGATGGCATTCATTTCACCAATGCCAATAACACTAATGCTTTGGGCGGCAATATCACTTATAACTGGTTAGATGAACATGCCGTAACCGGCGATAATTGTTATCGTATCAAAAGTAAAGACAACAACGGCAGAATACAATACAGCCGCATCGTCAAGGTGAATATCGGCAAAGGCCAGGCTGTCATATCTATCTATCCTAATCCTGTTACAGATGGCGTTGTCAACATTTACTTTGCCAATATCCCGGCAGGTTTTTACAATGCAAAAATGTATAATAACGCCGGGCAAAGGGTATTGGCTAGACAGGTCAAACATCCCGGCGGCAATGCTTCCGAAACTGTTTATTTCGATAAAAAACTGGCAACCGGTGCTTATCAACTGGAAATAGAAAGCAAAGGCAAAAAACATACATTCAAGCTGGCAGTTCAATAGTAAAAAGCTCAACATCATGGCATTTCCCGAGTATCAATTTCGGGAAATGCCATTTTGTTTTTAAAAACATGAATAGCTGAAACGGATATAAAGGCAGATTTTGTTACCGGCTGTTGTTTTTCATTGCAGCTTCATTGGCGTCGCACCAGTCAAATTCAGTTTTTCATGGCATCTTTAGCCTGCTCAACAGCATCGATCCGTAATTTTTTTTGAAAATATTTTCAATTGGTGATTGTATTGTAAATCAAAATAATATAGCTGGTTAGCATCATTGGTATGCATACTTTAAAATGCAATGCTGGCTTGACTTAAGCTTGTAATTAGTAGCTGAATTTCCGCTTAACAAAAGTGCTTCTTACTATAGTAAAAAGGTGCAAATCAGCCACTTTCAAAAAAATATTTCAAAAAAAATCCTGAATTTCTTCAAATAAATTTGGTCGGTAAAATAATCCTCTTACCTTTGCACTCCCAATCGAAAAAACGGGGGGCTGGAAACAGCCGAAAAGATCTTTGAAAGTTTGGAAACAATGGCCTGAATCTTCGGATTCACACA
>CAXTPJ010000454.1:0-3851 GCA_964245855.1 uncultured Ferruginibacter sp.
CGGTAAAAATTGGGAAAATCCATATTTTTCAGATTTGCTGTTGAATGTTTTTACAATGGCTTCCTCCAAAGAAATACCTAACAGGCCTGATAACAGGTCAAGATAAATTGCGATACCGCCGATTTCTTCTTCAATCATTTCTTTGGTGATGTCTGCTGCCGTATAACTGCTTCCACCATCAATACCGCCATTGGCAACCCTTTCCATCTTTTTTATCATGTTACACAGTTCGCCACCTTCGCCCATCAATGCTGTTGTCCAGTAAGTTAATGGTACATTCTTGTACGTTTTAAATCCTTGCTCCGCCCGCTCAGCATTTAATTTACTGAAGGCTTGTAGGTTCAATGCCATGATTTTATTTTTTGTATGAATTTAATCACTGGATGCAAATAAGAAGCCAGTCACTTTCACATATTCCTGCCTCAAAATAATTTTACTAACAACTGGCTTCAATCGGTGAGAAATAATAGCACTTTAATAGGAAACCTAGTTTGATCATAAACGGTTGCATAAGATTGCGTTCTCTCTATCAGTTATTGGGTAAGATGCCTCTTTCAGCCAGCGTTGTGTAAAAGACGGCATCAAAAAAATGCGTAGCAAATTTTTTGAAAGTAACCAAAGCGGCGGCGTTCCGGTTACGCAGCCATACCGGCTACACAAAGAAAATTGTTGAAAATGGTTTATACAATTTAAAACACAAAATGGCGGGTATTAATTGAAGCGGAAACAACAGTAGCAGCATAAAAAATGTGAGCAGACAGACTTAATTTAAACTTGCCTAAAAATAAAAAAATAAAAAACTATTAGGGTAATAATACAGAATCTGTGGAGGCAAAAGCTATAATCAAAATTCAGTTAACAAAAAGATGATAAGCAAGGAGTTACCACTGATAATAATAACGCCTGGATTTGCTAAAACTCCAGTTGCCTGATAGCGATTCAATTCAATCAGCAAGCATTCTTTAAACTACAAACCTCGATGAAAAAGATGACTATATTCTCCGGCTATTCTTTTTATTCTCAATAAACTTTTCAAAATCAGCCAAACTAAAACTACTCAGGTTTTGCTCTTTCGCCACCATGGCTTTTTGTGCCAGCAAAGTACCATACCGCACATCATTAAATCCTTCTATAGAATGAGCATCCGGGTCAATAGAGATGAATACATTTTTCTCTAACGCATAATCAATGTGGCGCCAGTCGATATCCAGCCGGCTGGGATGGGCATTCAATTCAATCACCACGTTGTTTTCAGCACAGGCATCAATGATCGCTTTGTGGTCAACCGGGTAACCTTTCCGGCTGAGCAACAACCTGCCGGTCATGTGCCCCAATATGGTAGTGTAAGGGTTTTGAATAGCGTTCATCAGCCGCATCATTGCTTTTTCTTCCGTCATCTTCAAATTACTGTGTACAGAAGCAATCACCAGGTCAAAGGTCGACAGGATCGCATTGCTGTAATCCAGGCTGCCATCATTTAAAATATCGCTTTCAATACTTTTAAAGATTTTAAAAGGTGCCAGTTTGCTGTTTAGCTCATCAATATAATAATGTTGCTCTTTAATTCTTTCTTCACTTAACCCTTTTGCATAAAAAGCCGTTTTGCTGTGGTCGCTGATCACCAGGTATTCAAAACCTTTCGCCAAGGCTGCCCTCGCCATCTCTTCAATGGTATTATTTCCATCGCTCCAGTCACTATGGCTGTGTATGATTCCTTTGATATCAGCAGGCTCAATTACGGCTGGCAATGCCCCCTGTTTTGCCTTGTTTATTATGCCGGATGTTTCTCTTAAAAATGGTGGAATAAAATTCAATTGAGCGGCTTCAAAAATGGCTGTTTCGTTTTTACAAACAGCGTAATCAATCACCGGAAAAGCGGCTATAAATTCAACGGAACATCCTTTCAAAAAAGCTTCTTTTACCAACTCATTTTTATCGCAGCAATAGATACGCATTTTTGGCCCCAATGCAGATTTGTATAAAACATTCGTTTCATTTCTTTCGATTAAGTCAAAATCAATTATGGCAGATAAAATTGTTGCTGCTCCATCTGCAGTTGTATCAATCACCATTTCTATTTCGTCAATAATCTCCAACTGTCTTTTATAAGCACCGGTAAATTCAATTGTATTGTTGGGAAATATTTTTTCAAAAAAACTTTTTAATGGATCAATGAGCGCTTCTATTTGTGCAAACAAGAAACTTCCTTTGTTCTTCAAATAATATTCTATTGTTTCAATTACATTGTTCTGCGTTTTTTCTCCAAAGCCTTTGTATAATTTTAAGCGGTTTTCTTTACAGGCATATAATAGTTCTCCCACAGTTTCTACTTCCATTTCTTTCCAGATGGTGGCAATTTTTTTAGGCCCAATTCCTTTTATATTGATCATCTCTAAGATTCCCTGCGGCGTTTTTTCAATGATTTCGTTCAACACTTTTAACGCACCTGTATCTAATAATTCAATTACTTTTTTCCCGGTTGATTCACCAATGCCTTTGATGGAAAATAATTTATCCCGTTCGGTATCGCACAATTGCATCGGTAATTTATCAATGGTAAAAGCTGCCGATGCATACGACTTTGCTTTAAAGCTATTTTCACCATGTATGTCCATCAGTTTTGCTAAAAGTGAGAAGGAGTCTGCAATCTGTGAGTTATCCATAATCAGGTAATTGAAAAATACAGCAATAAAAAAATATAGTAAGTTGTAAAGATAGGACAGGTTGAATGCATTTGTAACAGCAAAAGATTGGTACTAACGGTTAAGTATAGTGCATAAAAAAAGTCCCGACAACTTGCCAGGACTTTGTTATTAAATTCGCTTTTGAAAAATTACTTTTTCTTAGCAGCTTTTTTAGCTGGAGCAGCTTTCTTTGCCGGAGCAGCTTTTTTAGCTGGAGCAGCAGCTTTCTTTGCAGGAGCAGCTTTTTTAGCTGGAGCAGCTTTCTTTGCCGGAGCAGCTTTCTTAGCTGGTGCAGCTTTTTTTGCAGGAGCAGCTTTCTTTGCAGGAGCAGCTTTTTTTGTAGTTGCCATGTTTTTTAAAATTTAATGGTTAGTAAATAATACCTTAAAAATAAAAACATTTTTTAATCTGCCAAAAAAAACTTTTATATTATGCAGATACTTCTACTGCATTTACAGAAACGGTGCTCTTATCTCCTTTGCCTTTTCTAAATTCTACTACACCATCAGCCAATGCAAAAATGGTAAAGTCTTTTCCAAGACCAACATTTTTACCAGGATGATAAACAGTACCACGTTGACGAAGAATGATATTACCTGCAGCAGCAGATTGACCGCCGTAGATTTTTACACCTAATCTTTTGCTTTGTGAATCACGGCCGTTTTTTACCGAACCTTCACCTTTTTTATGTGCCATCTTTTTTTAAATTTATTCGTTGTTTGTGTTGTTATTTTTTTTAAACAGTTTTTATAAAAGATGCTCATAGAATGAAACAATATTTCAATCCATCAACAGCATTTTAACTGCTCAAAATAATTAAGCAATTTCAGTTACCTGGATCTTCGTGTAGTGAGTACGATGACCATGTTTTTTACGGAAACCTTTTCTTCTTTTCATTTTAAAAGCAATCACTTTATCGCCTTGTACCAGCTCAGAAAGAATTTCTGCTTTTACAATTGCTTTTACATCGTTACCAACGGCAATGGTTCCTGCATTGTCAGTCAGCAGAACTTCTGCAAACTCAACTTTATCTCCATTTTTGCCTTCGATATGCGGAACATACAGGCTATCTCCTGCTTTTACTTTAAATTGTTGCCCCGCTATTTTTACTACTGCTAACATAATATACCAATTTTAGGACGGCGAAGGTAAAGTATTTCTGCTAAA
>CAXTPJ010000455.1:0-3843 GCA_964245855.1 uncultured Ferruginibacter sp.
ACAGCAGTCTTTGTTTGGAGAAAAATACAGCCACAGGATAAAGGAACAATAATTCGATGATGGTTTTGCTGATAAGCAGTAGTAGCCAGGTTTCTATAATTGATAATTGGTAATTGATAATTGATAATTTTTCATGGGTAAAAAGACTCAGGATTGGCATGGTGACTAATAACAAGTTGAAGAAGTACACCAGGAATAATACAGCGATAATTCTTTTGTCATCATACTTGTCAGCTTTGCTGGCCCAGCGGATGCGCTGATTAAAAAAGTCTTTCACCGTTTTCATCGGTTGTGTTTGAACAATCACTTTTTTGGATTGTAGAAAGTACACATTGTCTGGATGCTGCTGCCAGATTTTATGCATCAGCAACATATCATCGCCGCTGGCAATATTGTCGATTCCGGCAAAACCACCTGCTTCATAAAATGCTTTTTTGTTGTAAGCGATGTTAGCTCCGTTGCACATACTGTGAATGCGCTGATAAACAGAAGCACCGGTAATGCCCTGCAAGGTCATAAAATCGAGCGCCTGGAAGATTTCAATAAAATTACTGTTGAAGGCATAACTGACCGGCATGGCAATAAACTGTGCGCCGGTTTCGGCATAGAATGCAACCATGGTTTCAATCCAGTCGGGGGTTACAATGCAGTCTGCGTCGGTTGTTACGATTACTTCACCACTCGCTTGTGCAATAGCCATTTCGATGGCTTTCTTTTTATAGGAATTGATAGGCTGATCAGCGAGTACATCTTTTAAAGAAAGCAGTTGTACATTTTTAGCAGCATAGCTTTTTACAATCGCTGCCGTTGCATCGGTGCTGTAATCGTCTATTACAATTACCTGATACAAAGAGGATGAATAGGTTTGGTTACAGATGGAATCAAGACAATCGCCAATGTTATTTGCTTCGTTGCGGGCAGGGATGATGATAGAAACTTTGATGGGTGGCGGCGGTGCTTCGCCGGGTGTATAGTACGGAATCTTGAGCCAGCTTTGCCGGTAATAAATGATCAGCGCAGCATAGCCGGTAAAAAGCGCAAAAGCAATACTGGTGATGATAAGCTGCATATTGGTATGCGGTACAAGAGTGCGACGCAACGATGTTGATTTTTGCACTCTGCCGGGCAACAAAAATAAATTTTAAATTGTCAAACGAATCATTAACTTTGTTTAGTTGCATAAACAACTATATGCCAAACAACCAATTTAAGAGAGGGGAACTCTATAGCTTCATTACAGGCAAAGCAAGCACGGCGATTGCGAGACGGTTACAGAAAAATTTTAAACAGGCCAACCTGGACATTACGATTGAACAATGGAGTGTATTGTATCATTTGTGGAAAGAAGATGGATTGAGCCAGCAGCAACTGTGCGACGCCACTTACCGGGATAAGCCGAGTATTACCAGGTTGGTTGACAACCTGGAAAAACTGAAACTGGTAAAACGGGTGGCAAGCAAAGAGGACCGGCGAATCAACATGATCTATCTTACCAAGGAGGCAGAGCAGTTACAGCAGCAAACCATGGAACTGGCCAACCAAACATTGAACGAAGCACTGGACGGTGTTACAAATGCACAGATTGACATTGCGAAAGAAGTGCTGCAGAAAGTGTATGATAACCTGGCCACTTGAAACCCCGCCTCCTAAATCCTCCGAAGGAGGACTTAAAAGCAAGAGTAGAAAGAAGCAAAATGTTTTCTGAGAATCAAAGAATAAAAAGCAAACCATTTGCAAAAACACATTCACAATGAACCATCATACTCTCAGAACCCCTCCTTGGGAGGGGCAGGGGAGGCCATAAATTCACCATAAATAATCATACTCCTGAAACCCCTCCTTTGGAGGGGCCTGGGGTGGCCAACTTGTCAATTATGAACACAACAACACCCACTACCACTTTACTGAAAGGCGGCGAATGGCTGATCAAAGAAAGCAATGCTTTTGAAACATTTACGCCGGAAGATTTTAATGAAGAGCAACAAATGGTAAAAGATATGTGCCTGCAGTTTTTAGCTACAGAAGTACATCCCATTGTTGACCGCATTGATAAACTGGAACCGGGACTGATGCCTTCGCTGATGGTGAAGGCAGGTGAGCAGGGTTTGTTGGGAGCCGCTATCCCAGAGGCTTTTGGCGGATTGGGAAAAGATTTTATTACGTCTACTTTAGTGAATGAAGGTTTGGGCGGTGGCTATTCTTTCAGCGTTGCCATTGCTGCACATACCGGTATTGGTACGTTGCCGATTTTATATTTTGGTACCGATGAACAGAAGCAAAAATATATTCCGAAGCTGGCTTCCGGCGAATGGAAAGGCGCTTATGGGTTAACCGAACCCAACAGTGGCAGCGATGCGTTGGGCGCTAAAACCACGGCTGCCCTATCTGCCGATGGCAAGCATTATATTTTAAACGGACAAAAGTGCTGGATCACCAACGGTGGTTTTGCTGATGTGTACACGGTATTTGCCAAAATTGACGGCGATAAATTTTCTGCTTTTATTGTGGAGCGTGGCATGGAAGGTTTTACGCAGGGCGCTGAAGAACATAAGATGGGCATTAAAGGTTCTTCTACGGTGCAATTGTATTTCCAGGATTGTAAAGTGCCGGTAGAAAACCTGTTGGGAGAGATTGGTAAAGGCCACATCATTGCTTTTAATATTTTAAATATTGGTCGCCTGAAATTATGTGCAGCAGCCATCGGTGCTTCCAAGATGGCTTTGAGTGGCACAATAGCGTATGCCAAAACAAGGGAACAGTTTAAAACTGCCATCGCCAATTTCGGCGCCATTAAATACAAACTGGCGGAAGGCGCCATCCGCATTTTTGCCGGGGAAAGCGCTTTGTATCGTACCGCCAAATGGATTGATGATAAAGAGAGTGAATTGATCAATGCCGGCAAACCTTTTAATGAAGCCGTATTGGGCGGAGCTGAAGAATTTGCAGTGGAGTGTGCTATATTAAAAGTGCATGGCAGTGAAGTGCTGGATTATATTGTGGATGAAGGCGTGCAGGTTTTTGGCGGCAACGGTTTCAGCGATGAATACATGATCAGCCGGGCTTATCGTGACAGTCGTATCAACCGTATTTACGAAGGCACCAACGAGATCAACCGCTTGCTAACGGTAGACATGATTTTGAAAAGGGCGATGAAAGGCAAACTGGACCTGATGGGTCCGGCTATGGCTGTATCAAAAGAACTGATGAGTATTCCTGAATTTGGCAATGATGATGAAAGTGCTTTTGCCGCTGAAAAGAAAGCCATTGTAAATATGAAGAAAGCCATTTTGATGGTGGCAGGCGCAGCCGTGCAAAAACTCATGATGAAAATTTCTGACGAGCAGGAAATACTGATGAACATTGCTGATATGGCGATTGAAACCTTTACTGCAGAAAGTACGTTGCTGCGGGTGATAAAAATGGCAGACCAAAAAGGGGAGGCTGAAAGCCAGGTATACATTGATATGATGCGGTGTACTTTGAATGATGCCGTTGATAAAACCAATAAAGCCGGTAAAGAAGCCATCAACGCATTTGCCGAAGGCGATGAATTAAGGATGATGTTGCTGGGATTAAAGCGCTTTACAAAGGCCACGCCTTTCAACAGCAAAGCTGCCAGGAGAAGCGTTGCGGAGAAGTTAATAGCTGATGGAAAATATGCTTTGTAGATAAAATAGTACTACCTTGCCTGCTCTTGGTTTTTAACGATTGCTTGTCTAAAGTAGCCATTCGCCTTTACGGTGGATGGCTTTTTTGTTTTTAACTTTACCGGATGCAAAAAGTATTTCTTTTATTATTGATCCTTCTAAATGGCGAGGCTTTTTCACAATCCGGTAACCAGCC
>CAXTPJ010000456.1:0-3819 GCA_964245855.1 uncultured Ferruginibacter sp.
TTACTGCCGGATAATTCTTTTATCGCAACGGCAAATTGATACCAATTAATAATACCCCTATTGGAGAAATTATAAATTCCTGGAGACTTTTTCCCACTAACAATGATCTGCATGATAGCCGTTGCCAGGTCAGCAGCATAAGTAGGACAGCCCTGTTGATCGTTTACCACGTTGATGCTTTCTCTATCTTTCATCAGCCGTAGCATTGTTTTTACAAAATTGCTTCCAAAAGATGAATACACCCAGGAAGTGCGGATGATAATTGCGGAGGGATTATTTGCTATGGCCAGTTCTTCGCCGTTTAATTTAGAGGCGCCATAAGCATTGACCGGCTGCACGGGATGGTCTTCTTTGTATGGTGTTGTCGCCGTTCCATCAAAAACGTAATCAGTGGAAATATGAATGAAGAGGATGTTTTTTTCTTTGCAGATAGCGGCTAAATTACCCACTGCTGCTCCGTTAATATCAAATGCTTTTTCCGTTTCTGTTTCTGCCTTATCAACAGCAGTGTATGCGGCACAGTTTACACAAACATCAATGGTATGTTGTTCAAAATATTCGTTAACAGATGCGGTATCTTCTATCGGTAAATCTTCTTTGGTAACAAATAAAAACTGATGGTCAGGATAAATGGCTGCAATTACCTGCATCTCTTTTCCTAACTGGCCATTGGCACCGGTTACCAAAATATTTTTGTTTGCCACGATAATTATTTAAGATCCGAAAACATAATTGTTGATGTGATGATCGATGCCGGGGTGCAGCAGGTCTTTCTCTGCCACAATGGCTTTATCTGCCGGAATTTGCCAATCAATTTTTAATTTGGGATCGTTGTACAGTAAGCCGCCTTCACTTTCTTTATGATAAAACTCATCGCATTTATACATTACTTCCGCTGTTTCGCTTAATACAGAATAGCCATGTGCAAAGCCTTTTGGCACCAGCAATTGTTTTTTATTTTCTGCAGATAATTCAACCGCATACACTTGCCCGTAAGTTGGCGAATCAATTCTTACGTCTACTACTACATCTAAAATTGTTCCGCTCAATGCCCTTACCAGTTTTGTTTGTGCATGGGGCGAAAGTTGAAAATGTAATCCACGGATAACGCCGTAAGATGATTTTGCCTGGTTATCCTGAACGAACTTAATTGTTACTCCTGCTTCAAGAAAAACATTTTCATTATAGCTTTCAAAAAAATAACCCCGGCTGTCTTCAAATACTTTCGGCTCAAAAACCAATAGGTCGGGAATGTTTGTTGTAATGAATGGCATGTTGATTAATGGATAATTGGTAATGATACAATTGATAATTGTGTACAAATATCAATTATAATTTGCTGAATATTTTGCTTTGAAAAATTCGATCGTTTCTGTTAATCCTTCTTCAAATTTCCGGGATGGTTCATAACCCAACAACTCTTTTGCCAATGAAATATCGGCCAGCGAATTGCGGATATCGCCTGCCCTGTTTTCCCGGTACACTGGTTGCCCATTGCTTTGCAATGATTCTTTGCAGGCATTGAACAGGTAATTAACAGAAAAATTTTCGCCCACAGCTACATTGTACACCTTGTTTACTGCTGCTGCATTATCAGTCAACATCGCTTTGATGTTTACCTGTACCGCATTATCTATAAAAGTAAAATCCCTGGTTTGCTCACCATCGCCATTAATGTGTACCGGTGTATTTTTCATTACCCCTTTTACAAACAATGGAATAACAGCAGCATAAGCTCCATCAGGATCCTGGCGTGGGCCAAAAATATTAAAGTAACGGAAGCCGATTGTTTTTAACCCGTACACATCTGCAAAAATTTGCGCATACAATTCATTGGTTTTTTTGGTGGCTGCATACGGCGATAAACAATTGCCAACCCGCTCTTCCTTTTTAGGCAACGTTGGTTCATCGCCATATACAGAAGAGGAGGACGCATAAACAAATTGCTTCACCTTGTTATCAACTGCCGCTTTCAGCATATTGACAAAACCATTTACATTTACTTCGTTGAAATAGACCGGTTCCAGGATAGAACGTGGTACAGAACCCAATGCAGCCTGGTGGCTTACATAATTAATGTCTTTACAGGCCTGCTGACAGGTTGCTTCATCCCTGATATCGCCTTCTATGAATTCAAATGCAGGATACTGGCGGAGAATATTGAGGGTGTCAATTTTTCCATTCACCATATTGTCCAGCACCCGTACTTTTTTTGCATTGTTTTTCAGCAGGTATTCTGCAATATGACCACCAATAAAACCAGCGCCGCCGGTAACTAAAAAAGAATATTGATCAAGCGCTTTTGTATGAAATAGTTTACTCATTTACCCCAGGGCTGCCACCGGCAGATGCAATTTTTAGTTTTGGTTGAATAATAAAAATGTTATTGAAACATTTCAAATTTGCCTTTGCCATCAACAGCAAAGCGGGGTACGAAAAATATCATTAAAGGCTCCAGTAAAACCTGCTCTGGATCTTATTTCTATAGATGCCTTTTAAATCTGCTATCATTGCTTTTGGCGTAGTGATGCTTTCAAAATAGGCATCTCCCAATTCTTTATACGCATTGTGCGGTACGGTTACAATCACAGCGTCATAATCTTTTGCCACATCCGCCACCAGTTCAAAACCGTATTCATGTTTAACCTCATCATTTTCAGCATGCGGATCAGTAACATCCACATTCAATGAAAACGATTTCAGTTCTTTGATAACATCAGCAACTTTGCTGTTACGGATATCACTTACGTTTTCTTTAAACGTAGCACCCATTACCAATACTTTGGCATCTTTAACATTGCCATTGTTTTGGATGATATGTTGCAATACTTTTTTGGCTACATAACTTGCCATACCATCGTTGATTACACGGCCGGCCAAAATTACCTGGCTATCATAACCCAGTTCTTTTGATTTGTGTGTAAGGTAATATGGATCTACACCAATACAGTGGCCGCCTACCAACCCCGGTTGAAATTTGAGGAAGTTCCATTTGGTGCCGGCAGCTTCCAGTACTTCAAATGTATTGATGTTCATGCGGTCGAAAATGATCGATAGTTCATTCATCAAAGCAATGTTGAGGTCACGTTGTGTGTTCTCAATAATTTTTGCCGCTTCTGCCACTTTAATGCTGGAAGCTTTGTGTACGCCGGCAGTTACTACCAGTTCATACACTTTAGCAATTACTTCCAGTGATTCTGCATCGCAGCCGCTTACCACTTTAATGATCCTTGCCAGGGTATGTTCTTTATCACCCGGGTTGATCCTTTCCGGTGAGTAACCTAATTTAAAGTCTTCAATATTTTTCAGCCCGGATAATCTTTCAATGATCGGCTGACAATCTTCTTCTGTACAACCAGGATACACCGTGCTTTCAAACACAACATAATCCCCTTTCTTCACCACTTTACCGATTGTTTCGCTGGCCCTTTGTACCGGCACAAGGTCTGGCACATTGTGCTCATCAACCGGCGTTGGAACGGCAACGATAAAAAAGTTGGCCTGCTTTAAAACTTCCAGGTCGTTGGTAAATTCAATATCACAGCCATCAAAAGCTTCCTTTTCCAACTCCTGGCTTGGATCAATGCTATTACGCATCATCTCCACCCTTTTGGCGTTGATATCAAACCCAATCACTTTTATTTTTCTAGCAAATTCCAAAGCGATGGGTAAGCCAACATAGCCTAAACCGATCACTGCTAATTTCTTTTCTTTATCGATTAATTCCTGGTACATAAAAATTATTCAATCCTGAGTTGAAAAGTCAGGTCTTTTTTATTTTGCTATTATCAAAAAATACTTTTCTTATTGTTCGGGCAT
>CAXTPJ010000457.1:0-3817 GCA_964245855.1 uncultured Ferruginibacter sp.
TTCCCTTACCAAAAATCTGGTTCAAAAGAACTGAGTTTATTTGTACAGGATAAATGGAGGGTGGGAAACAGGTTTACTGTATTATATGGTATAAGGTTAGATCACCGCAGTTTCAAATCTACTTTCATAGAAAATACCAACTTTGCAGCCTTAACATTTAACGGCAAAACTTACCATACCGGTGAAAAACCAAAAGATAACCTGGCTGTATCTCCAAGACTTGGTTTTAACTGGGATGTAAATGGCGACAGAACTTTACAGATCAGGGGTGGTTTAGGTTTATTCTCTGGCCCTCCTCCATTTGTATGGTTCAGCAACCAGGTTGGTAATAATGGCGCTTTGTTTGGACAGACCGTTTCTTATACTTCAGGCAATACCAGTGGCCAGCCATTCAATCCAACTGTAGATATCACTCCACCATCTAACCTGCAACTGCCAACAACTTATGTTGTAAACATTACAGATCCGGGATTCAAATATCCATCAGTGTTCAGGACTACATTGGCAGTGGATAAAAAGTTACCGGGTGATGTTATTTTAACTTTGGAAGGAACTTATTCCAAAGATGTAAATGCAGTCTATTTCAAGAATATCAACCTGCAACAGGCTGGTGGTTTTGCATTGAACGGATTTGATAACAGGATCCGTTATGCAACTCCTAACAACATATATCCTGGAACCGGTACTGTTACTGCTGCCAATCCAAGATTGAGCAGTGTGATATTGATGACCAATACAAACAAAGGATACTCTTACACTGCAACAGGGCAGTTACAGAAAAATTTCAAAAACCTCTTCCTGAGCGCTGCTTATACTTACAGCCGTTCGGTTAATCCAAACGAATTAGGTACTACTGCAGCTTCTTTGTGGGGTACAAAACCAGTAGTAGGCGACCCTAACTCAGACGTTACCGGTTTTTCTTCTTACTATCAACCACACCGTATCATTGCTTCAGCTTCATACAGGGTAGAATATGCTAAACATTTTGCTACTTCAATCGGTATTATTTATGAAGCAGCTCCAGCAGGTGTAACATCTTACACGTACAATGGCGATTTAAATAACGATGGACAATCAGCCAATGACCTGTTATATATCCCTGCAAGTATTGATGAAGTTAATTTGGTAAAAAGTGGATCCGGCGGTTTAGGTACCGGAACATCAACCGATACCAGAACTAAAGGTGAAATTTGGGATCAGTTAAATGCATATATCAGCCAGGATGATTATTTATCCAAGCACCGGGGTAAATATGCAGAAAGAAATGCAGTGGTTCTTCCATTCTACAACAGGGTTGATTTAAACTTTACACAAGATTTTTATTTTACCCAGGGAACCGGCAGCAATGCGACAAAACACACACTTCGTTTAACTGCCGACATCCTGAATTTCAGCAACATGATCAATAAATATTGGGGTTTGTATAAAACAACTACCCTTACACAAAACAACGGAGCTACCCAGTTACTGCGTTATGAAGGTTTGGCTGCTGATGGAAAGACTCCAAGTTTCTCTTTCCCTTATTTTAATACAGCTAACAAAACACCTCTATCAAGTACTTTCACCAACAATACCAGTATCTTATCACGCTGGCAGATGCAAATTGGTGTCAGGTATTTGTTTAATTAGAATTTATCGCATTTCATAAAAAAAGTCATGGTTTAAACCGTGACTTTTTTTATGCCATTTACAAAACAAACAAACCTAACATTACCAAAAGCAACTATTTGTTTCTATCTTTCGTAAGTATTCTTTTACCAAAACGAAGCAACCTACAAACCAGCACCGTGAGAAAAAATTTTACTATCAGTTTTATTACGCTTATCCTTATTATTACCCTCAGTTCTTTTTCAGGATGGATATCCAGTTTTGTTCCGCCACAAGGTCATACAGGTGCAAACGGAAGTTATTGTACCAGTTGCCACTCAGGAAATGCATTGAATAATGCAGGAGGAAGTGTTATCGTAACCGGTTTGCCAGATGCTGGTTATGTTGCCGGCACGGCCTACTCCTTTACGCTATCCACTACGCATACCACTGCAGATAGGAGGCGCTGGGGATTTTCTATTGAAGCAAGAAACAGCCTTAATCAAAAAGTAGGAACTTTTACAACAACCAACAGCAATGCAGGTATAAACGGAGATGAATTGTCACACAGATCAGCTGTATCTACTACTTCCCAGGCATCATATACTTACAACAACCTTACTTGGACAGCCCCGGTTAATCCTGCAGCAGCAGATGAAACAATCACCTTCTATTTTGTAGGAAATGCTGCCAATGGAGCAGGTGGAAATTCGGGAGATTACATTTATTCAGGAACAAAAACTATAACAAGGCAAGCCGTTTCAACTACTTACACCTTTACGGGAAATGGAATCTGGATGGATGCCGCTAATTGGAGCAATAGCCAGGTACCCCCTGCCACAATTGTAGGACAGGCAACCATTATCATTAATCCAATTGCAGACGGAGAATGTATTTTAAATGAAGAAAAACATTTCGGAAGCAATGTTACACTCATCATAAATCCAGGAAAAAAATTCAGGGTAAATGGAAACCTCATCATCAATTGATTGCAATTGCAATATTATTTTTCAATGTCAGGCTTTTCAGCAGTATTTAAAACCAGTTGATCTAACTCTCCCAGGCGCTTTTTTAAGTCTTGTAGAAGCCCTTCATCAGTGAGATCAAGTTTTTTAGAATTATCCCAATCTAACTTAGCGATACTATTTAACCGGTTGATTATTTTTTCATCCTCTATCTCGATTGCCAATTCACGTCTGTCGTCAAAACTACCAGGGGTTAAATTAATGGATCCAACAATGGCTTTCTTCTGATCAGCAATTAATATTTTACCATGCAGTTTAAGGCCTTTAAGCTTTTTAATTTTAATGCCTACATCTTTTAAAATCCGTAACCCACCAACTCCTTCTAACAGTTTGCTTTGTTTTAAAGTGTGCGGCGCTTTGGCCATCACCTTTATTTTAACGCCCCGGTTAGCAGCACTTACCAGGCGCTCTATAATCACCATGTCCTGGTAACGCTCATTTTGTATAAACAAACTATTCTGTGCTTCATCAATCAATTTAGCAATTTTTGCCCGCCCGTTACCAGTACACCAAACCAATCCTGCATTGTCACTGCTATCAAATTCTTTTCTCTCCCAATCAGCATCAAAACAATCCAAAATTTCTTTTACTTCTTCCGGGTGATCGGTAATTATAGCATAATCCCTTGTTTTAGTTAGATTTTTTGTTTCCCAGTTAAGTGATTTGATCATAGCCAATTGCCCGTCAACAACCATTGACTTTTCATGGGTAACACTAAAGGCAGGATTGGTATCTTTTACTTCTATTCCAGCCTTTTCCAATTTATGTTTGGTTTCCTTATTTTCCTGCTTTCCACTACGCCTAGCAGGATTTAACATTACCCTCACTTTTACACCCCTATTAAAAGCTGCTATAACGGCGTTGATAATTTCCGGGGAAGAAAAGAGAAACATTTTAATATTGATAGATGTGTTAGCAGCATCAATAATATTAATAATTGATTGAGAAGAATCCTCCGGGAACACAAGTACTGATCGCTGGGGCATATTATGGGATCTAATTTTGTAATTTGTTAATTGAGTGCAGTTTGAATTTCAATATAGAATGAAGATAACTATATAGCACTATAATTAGTGGAAAGAGAAAAAATTTGAAGATGCATTCATTTATAATTAGCTAATACCGATATACCACCTATTACTTTAGGTTTTAAATGCAAAAAAGCCTCAACACATAAATGTTGAGGCTTTTTAAAAGAATATGGC
>CAXTPJ010000458.1:0-3813 GCA_964245855.1 uncultured Ferruginibacter sp.
AATGGAAGCATTTTCCCAATTATTATTTTTGAAATTCAAGTAACGTTGCTTGTGGCCGTTTCTTATTTTATCTATATTCAATACAATTTCCTCAAGCACCTGCACCGCATCATTACCTGAATGATGAAGGCATTCTCCATGCCGGGGGAATGTTTCCAGCAATTGCTCTTGTGCAGGCGTATTGGTTGCGACCAAATACAATCCCGCCTGCAGGTAAGCAATCATTTTATTGGTTATTGCAAGGTTGCGGTTTTCATCTACCGGAATATCTAACGCCAAGCCTATATCGAATGCAGCAAGTGATGAATGCAGTTGTTGCTGCGGCATCGGTGGGTGGATTATTATGTTGGGAATATCTTTTAAATGGGCATCAAAAAATGCACCATCGAGTTTACCTATCAGGTGCAACTCCATTAATCCATTCAATTCTTTAACCGCCGGCAATACCACTTCTAACCCTCTGCCTGCATTGATATTTTGTGAGAACCAAACCGCTTTTAGTATCCCCTGTTTAATTGTTTCCGGCTGAACGAATTCTTTTGCGGGAAAATAATTTAGTACGGTAAACCATTTTTTACCCGCACAAACGTTACCAGTATCATCCATTACCTGCTGCATAATAAGGGGGGCGGCGAAGGATACATAATCCATTTTAGGCAATACCATCTGCATCAGCTTTTTCACCATGGCCTGGCTAAAGGAATTGTTGCCTTCTCCCGGATGATAATCTTCTACATCAAAACCTGCTTTGCAATTAAACTTTTTTGCGGCTACAATTACCGGCCACATTGCACCCGGATTGTGTCCAATTACAATATCCGGGGGATTAACTTTTGTAAGTGCTTTGATAAGCAGGTTGCTTCTGCGGGAAACTGCCTGTGATGTTGCAGCCAAAGGCAGTGGAAAAACCCGTCCGGCCATCCTGAAAAGGGTTTCGCCAAAAATAGATGTGAACCATACAGAGAGATTTTCTTTACCGGCCGGTATCGAAAAAATTTTAATCGCCCCTAATTCACGCTTTAATTGTGCATTTAAATCACGGCTCCAGTTATTAAATTCAAAGCAAATAACTTCAACAACAAAGCCCTGCTGTTTTGCAAGAACAATTTCTTTGTACAATCTTGGATTGGTAGCCAAATTATGGGTTGTAACAAAGAGTATCTTCAAGATTAACTGAACAACTTTTTTAGCTTGTTAACCGGGATCAAACTTGATAAAATATCATTCATACCGGTAGAAGTTATTTTTTTCATCCTGCCAGCATCGTAAAATTTTCCTTTAATGATTTTTTTTAAAATTTTACGGGAAAAACGGTTCTTGTAATTTTTGATGGCAATCAATTTATCACCCGGTGATAAAGGGCATTTTTCGGATTCTAAAAATGTTTTATTAAGATCGAAATTAAGCAACAGGTATTCTTCATTCACATGGCCAATGTTAAACTCCTGCCCTTCGTGCCTGCGCCACCAAATAAGCGCTGGCTGAAGCATAAGCACGGGTGTTGTTTGAGCAATTTTAAGCCACAGTTCGGTATCGCTCACATATCGTTTACCGCTAAAGCCATTATTTTTTAAGAAAAAATCTCTTCTTATTATTGAACCACTGGGCCCGGAAAAAAGTAGCCCTCCTTTAAAAAAGTGATGATAATACGCCTGTGCAGGATCAAATTTAATTGGGTACGATTGCCTGTCATCCTGTACCTGAAAATGGCAAAGTCCTAAAACAGCATCCGGGTTTTGCTCCATCGCATTCACCATAACATCGATGCTGAAAGGATATATTTTATCATCCGAATCGAGGTATTTTATGTATTTGCCCCGTGCGTAAGAAGCTGCCTTATTTCTATTAGGATAGTCGCCAAGGTTATGCTGATTTATATGCAGTACTATCCTCGGATCTTTTTGAGCATATTGTTGCGCAATGGCAACCGTTTTATCTTTTGACCCATCATCCACTATAATTAATTCAAAATTTTTATAGTGCAGCGCCAATACAGATTCTATCGCTTCGGCAATATACAATTCCCTGTTGTAACTGGTCATCAAGATACTGACCAGCGGTTGCTGTTGTGTAATCGGTTGCATTAATTTCTCGATATACTTGGTGGAAATAACTTCTTTTTAATTTTAAGTAAATATTTTTTATACCCAATTTTATACAACAATATCTTCAGTTGCTTTGCATTTTTCCAGCCTATAATTTGCTGAAGTTTGTGCATTAAAGGGCTCTCATCTATTTTACGGTTGGTGCCCCCCAATAACTTTATTTCATGCTCCAGTTCTTTTACCAATGATGGATAAGCTGGGAAAACCTGGTATAACCAATAACTGAATTTATTGGCACATAATAATTTGGTAGCAGGTGAATTTTCCTTTTCCAACAGTTGGGTGCAGCCCAGTTTAGCAGATAACATTGCAGCCTTGTATGCACTTTCTGATAAAGTGGCAGACAAAGAACTTTGCTGCCCCGACCGGTAAAAAATTTTTGCTTCTTCAGAGAAAAGTACTGCGCTGCTGTTTAAAAGCAAGCGGATACTGAATTCAAAATCGTTGTTTAATGACAGGCGTTCATCCCAGCCCCCGGTAATTTGTAAAACTTTTTTAGGAATTAACCACAACCAGGCCGGCATCATATCATACGTGCCGTCCATCGATAATTTTATCCATTCCAATGGCGGCAGATTTTTCCAGTTAGGTTCCGGGGTAAAAACTGCTGTAGAGAGATTGTTATCATAGAATGCAGCCCAGGAACAAGATCCGATAGCGGTTTCGCTTCCGTTTATTGTTGTAATTAATGCCTGGATATGTGTTGGGTTCATAATATCATCGGCATCAAAAAATTTTATATAATCGCCGGTTGCTTTTGACAACCCATAGTTAGCTGCATAACACTGCCCTTTGTTTTGCTGATACAAATATCGAATGCGCTCATCTTTGAAATGGCTGATGATTTTTTCGGAATCATCTATTGATCCATCATTAACAATGATGAGTTCAAAACGAGGATAGCTTTGTTTTAACACGCTTTCAACGGATTGCTGCAGGTAAGCTGCTGCATTGTAGCATGGCATAATAATACTAACCAACGGAAGCGGAATGTGCATCAATTACCTGATATTAACCGTAGCCCTGCCAATGATTTTTTTGATCCGGTTACGAATTTTTAGCGCCAGTTTTATTGGCTGCATATCAAATACCTGCAACAAAAACTCCATCTTGCGATAGGTTAAATAATAATCCGAAGAATTAGCTGAATCAGACGTAACCATCCTTTGAATCAATTGATCATACTGCTCAATAGATAGAGGTTGGTTATTCCGGTAATAATCAATGATGTTGTGACGATACCACCTTGCAACTGCAGGATTGCCCCTAATGTATTGCCGGATATTATCCCCGATTACAAACCCCTCTTTGCTAAAAAGGTTATGCCAAAAATCACGGGGCCTGCAATTGATATGGCCATCGCCATCCTGTTCCAGCACAGCAGATGAAAAAATGATGGTATCAGATTGAGAGGCCATCCATTTAATCAACGATTCAGAAATTGAGGGATTCAAATGCTCTGCTACTTCAAAGCTCAATGCAATATCAAACCTGGCATTCAGTGATAAAAGGAATTTTTCTACTTCAACAGCATTGTTCAAATCTACTTTTGTAAATCTTATATTGGTATGGTTTGAAAAATCAGGAACGGCATAACCATCTATTGCTTCTACCAAAATACCTTTTTCTGCAAATGCCCTGCTTAAATCGCCGTTGCCACATCCAAACTCAATAATTGTTTTAGGGCTGTATTGCTTAATGATGGCAT
>CAXTPJ010000459.1:0-3779 GCA_964245855.1 uncultured Ferruginibacter sp.
CCTGAGTTGAAAGATGTAGAACCTGTGCTGGATGGTTTTGGTATGCACACAGAGTTCAACAAAGCATGCGAAATCGCAGGCATAGCGGACGAAGGATTAAAGAAACGTCTTTTTGAAGACATACAGGGATATACCCAGCAGGCAAAAGTTATTGACCTGAACGATGTTGCTTTCCTGAACCAAAAAGCCGCCAATTAAGTTATAGCGAAACAGATTGTTAGCCGTATTGGTTAGCAATCACATTTGCCTGTTCACAAAAATATCTTCAGCAATTAATATAGAATGCTGATCTAATTTTTCTTAAGAAGCAATAAAGTTCTTTAAACGGTTAAATTCTTTTGTTGAACTGGAAACGAATAAGCTTCCACAAAAAGTGCTGATTGATTTTGCCAGGTAGGCAAAAAAGTGCTGATGAGCATTGTTGTTTGTCATGATATTGGAATTTGAATATAAAAGTAGAATTAATAAAAATTTCACACAAGCGTGATTTTGCCTAATCTTAATCACCGTATTTTCCGCAATATTGTTTTGGAATGTAGTAATTAATCCACAACGTCTTCACACCGTTCTTCTTCTTTCTTTATAAATTTTTCTTCTTAACACTTTTATACAGTTAACTTTAAGTGTACAATTTGCTATGGGTAAAAAACGGCTTCAAGTCTTTTATAAGTTTGCAAGTCAATGAATTCCTTAACTAACAATAAGCACTGCTCCTTTAATTTATATGCCTGATTTCTTTGCCTCTTTAAAAGCATTGACCAATTTGCCTGTAAAGGTTTGGGTGCTTGCACCACTGGTAAAAAGCGAAGATGAAAACCTGGATTATTATTACGACTTTTCACAGAGCATTGCCGAATATAATACAACCTTTAATGAATTGAACTTGTCGTGGCAATGGCAGTTGATAACCATGGAAGATTATGCAGCAGTCATTGATTCAATTGTTGAAGAAAAAACATCCGGCCAGTTTTTTCCTGTTGTTTTAAATATTTGTGATGGTGATGAGATCAATGGTTCGCCTGGTATTGCTGTTGTTGATCTGCTGGAACAAAAAGGATTAACCTACACCGGTGCTGATCATTTTTTTTACGACATTACCACATCAAAAATTGCCATGAAAAAAGCATTTGATGCGGAACTAATAGCTACTCCGGCATGGGAAGCTGTAAAAAATGAAACCCACGACGTAAGAGGAATTTTTGAAAAGCTTGGATCGCCTGTTATTGTTAAGCCTTCCGTATCCGGCGGCAGCATGGGTGTAGGGATAAAGAACGTTGTGTATGATGAAATCGCATTAAAAAAATTGATCCATCATCTATTTACTGGTTATCGTGGATGGAACCTGGTGTCTGATGGATTGATTGCTGAATCATTTATAAGGGGCGCCGAATATACCTGTATGATCGTTGGTGATTATGACCAGCCAGTCGATGCAATTATCTATGAACCCGTAGAAAGGGTTTTTCATTCTTCCTTGCCGGATGATGAAAAGTTTTTAAGCTTCGACCGGTTATGGGAAATTTATGAAGATGAAGCGGCGATGCCCAATGAAGAAAATTTTTATGAATATGGAAAGGTTGAAAGCACTGTTGCTGCAGCAATAAAAAAGATCAGTTGGCAGGCTTACTGCGCCGTAAAGGGCAAAGGATATACAAGGGTAGATATTCGCAAAGATGCTTCCACCGGTAAATTGTATGTGCTGGAAGTAAACGCCCAGTGCGGCATCAGCGAAGATGAAAATTATACTTCCATTGGCGCCATCTTAAAATTCAGCGGTAAAACATTTAGTTCATTGGTGCAGGAAATTATCCTCAACGCCATCACAAGAAAAAATAATTCAGCTTGCGAAAAAAAGACAGTAAGCAGCTTATCACATGGATCCTATTCTAAATAAAACAAGCACTCCTGATTGGAACGCTTTAAAAATATGTGTGCTGCTGCCGGACTATTCCACCTCCGGTGTAGACTATCAATTATACGATCCGCAAAGAGATTTATCTCACCTGATACCCGAAGCATATTTTGAACATGTGCTGCTGAATAAACTCACTACTTACAAACAATTAAAAGAACTTAAGAAAAAAAAGTTCGACATTTTTGTTAACCTCTGCGAAGGCTACCTGGAGTGGGAAGTACCATCCATTGATGTTATTTATACTTTAGAATTACTCAATCTTCCTTTTACCGGTCCAACAACTTTGCTGTATGATCCACCGAAAGAACTGATGAAATATGTGGCCTATACAGAAGGCATTGCTACTCCTGCGTATGCATTGATTGAAGCAGATTCCGATGTTGAAAAACAATGCAGCCATTTAACTTATCCGTTGTTTGTAAAGCCACACAAAGCAGGCGACAGTTTGGGCGTAGATAAAAAAAGCCTGGTAAATAACCTGGCAGAATTAAAAGCAAAGATCAGCGCAATCATTGATGAATACGATCCTTTACTCGTAGAAGAATACATTCAAGGCAGGGAGTTTACAGTAATGCTTGCTGCAAATTCCGGCAATGAATCGGTAACTGTTTTCAGGCCGGTGGAATATATTTTCCCGAAAGGAAATGAATTTAAAACCTACGCTTTAAAAACATCTGAGCTGCATCCGCATGCAAACATTGCTGTTGAAGGTGGGCCACTGTGTGATCAATTGAACACGGCGGCTAAAAAAATATTTACTGCTTTTAACGGTGTTGGATATGCCCGGTTAGATTTCAGGATGAATGAAAAAGGTGAACTTTTTTTCCTGGAAATAAATTTTACCTCCTCCGTTTTTTATAGTGATGGTTACGAAGGAAGTGCAGATTATATATTGAAACAAGATGGCTTTGGACAGGCCAATTTTTTAAAACATATTATCAGTGAGGGCATTCAGCGCCATCAACTGAAACAAAAATCATATATCATGAAAGGCAATGCCATTGCCGGATATGGCATTTATGCGGTTAAAAATATCGGCGTTAATGAGTTGATATTCAAAGGTGAAGAGCTGGCGCAACGCATGGTTACCCGGCGGCATGTAGCTGAAAAATGGGATGTTAACAAAAAAGAAACCTTTAGAAAATATGCTTATCCTGTAAGCAAAGAAGTATTTTTGCTGTGGGATAACAATCCGTACGAATGGGCTCCGCAAAATCATAGCTGTTCACCCAATACCGCATACGACGGTTTAAATGTAAAGGCAATTACAATTATTGCAAAAGGTGATGAACTAACATTAGATTATGCTTCCTTCCTGGACGAAAATATGGAGCCTTTTAATTGCCAGTGCGGCGCTCCCAACTGTCGTGGCTTAATTACCGGGATCACTAACAACTCGGTAACCGAAAGAGAAAAGCAAACCATTGCTTAAACTAACCCAACATCTTTCGGTCTTTATGCACCCCATTAAATTCAGGGCTTCCGCTTGGCGGTAGCATGGCCGTGTATTGTATTTTATTGATTTAAAAAGGAATAGGTATGTCTAGATTTAATGTATTACGAAAACTGATTGCCAAACATAAACAGCAGCTTGCGTTAACGTATTTTTTGTTTACAATAGAAACATTGGGCAGCCTGCTTCGTTTCTATTTTTTTGGAGAAGCCATTAATGATCTTATCAAAGGAAGCTATCATGGATTAATTATTTTAACCCTTGTTCACCTGGTATATTTATGTGTTGGCACTATCCGGCACATGTATGATACAAGAACGTACACTGCTATTTATACATCGCTGGTTACAAAATTATTAAGCCGCCGTTTTGAAAAAATGGAACTCTCCAAACTAAGCGCCCACCCAACTT
>CAXTPJ010000460.1:0-3772 GCA_964245855.1 uncultured Ferruginibacter sp.
TCACCTGGTTTAAAGTTGAATACAGACTGCTGGCTTTTTTTTTTTTCTTAATGACAGAGGCCGCACATATCCATTTTTTGTGTACGATTAAGTGTATTGATCAGCGCAATGTATCTGGGCGTTTTATCCGCAGGGTGTTCTGTTTGATAATCTACATGCCGGCGTGCAGGCCCGTGGCATCGTTCACAATCAATACTAAGGAGTTGCTGGCCAGGAATGTATTTTTCAGCTAATTCAAGGCTACCGGTTTGCACTGTTTCAACATTGGCGGCAGATGCATGGCAACCAAAGCAGGCGCTGGGTATGCTCCTCGCAAAAGAAATGTAGGTTGCAGGAAAACCGGGGCTGTTGGCCCAGCTTGCAGCAGGCACAAAATAAGAAACCGGTAACTGGTGTATGGCATCTCCTTCATAAAAAAGATAGGTCTGTGCTTTTCTTCCCGAACCAATCGCAATATCAAAAGCATGCGACTCCGTTTTTTTACCGTTGACATAACCTGTTTGAAAAAGCCTGTCACCATTTTTTTTTTTTTTTTCTTTCATGTTGTCGCTGTACACAAATTCATTTGCCGGAGCAGTAAAACTACCAAGTATTGAACTGTCTGATGCTTTCCTGGAAGTGTTGTGGTGAGCAGTGTGCCGGTAACTATCGTATTCATTTTTATGGCAACCGGCACAGGCCTTTGCTCCTGCATATTCCTGTCCTCTTATATCCGGCACTTCGTCTGTCGTATTGATACAACTTGCAAAAAATACAATGGCAATAAAAATTACCGTACTGATGATAAGTATTTTATTTTTAAGCCCCATCGTTCGGCAATATACTCAATAATGCAGTGGCTGAAATTATATTCCGTTTAAAAAATCGTTCAGCGTTTGTTCAGTTGGTATCTGTAATTTTTTTCGAAGGCGATAACGGCTGATCTCCACTCCACGAACGGAAATATTGATCAACTGGGCAATTTCTTTGGTAGATAAATTTAACTGCAGGTAAGCACACACTTTTAAATCGGTATTGGATAACTGCGGATATTTTGCTTTTAATTTTTTCAGAAAATCGTTGTTTACTTCATCAAAATGCGAAGCAAACTGGTCCCAGCTATCATTGTTCTTTTCAACATCATTTAATAACTGGATGGCTTTTTTTACATCATGGTTATTGGAAGTATTCTTATATAATTTTTGTAACTCATCTTTTACTTTCGCTAAGGCATCATTTCTTTCAACTAAATGCATGGTGGCATCTGCCAATTCTTTATTTTTAAAAGACACTTCATTGGCAAGTTTTTCATTTTGTAATTTGATGATCTCTTTTTCATTCTTCTCCAACTCCAGTTGATGTATGTATTTTAACCGTTGCTGTTCTTCTTCAAAATTTATTTTTTGCCGCAGCATTTTTTTCTGCTCCCAAACATACAGCATGTAAAAAGCAAACAATAGCAGCAATGCATACAAAATGTAGGCCCATGTTGTATTGTACCAGGCCGGCCTTACAATAAAAGTATAAGAAGTAACGGTTGATTCGTTGCCTAAATTATCATGTGCCTTTATTTGAAAAGTATATTTTCCATGCGGCAGATTGGTATAATCTTTTTCAGTTTTATCAGACCAGGCAGACCAGTTTTCATCATAGCCAACTAACTGGTAGCTGTAGGTGATATTATTTTGCAAACCGTAAGCTGGTGAACCGTATTCAAAATGAAAGGAATTATAGCTGGCAGGCAGTTCGGTTGTACTTGATTCATGCTGATTGTAATATCCTCCAAAAATGATGGTCTTACCATTATCGAATGCTTTTATTTGCCCTAATAAAACAGATAATTTGAACTTTACCGCTGTATATTTTTCATAATTCAAATGAATAATACCTTTCTCGGAACCAATAAAAATATTCTCTTTGTTATAAGGATAAATGTTCTCGAAGCCTGATAAAATTTGCCCGGTTAGTTCAGGAAAATAAGTAATGGAAAAACCTTTATCAGCAGCCTGGTTAAAACTCACCACACCTACTTTTTTGTCGCTGCAAAACCATATATCCCCGGCAGCGTCTTCATTCAAGTAGCGGATCTGCATGGTATCAAATACCGGCGTTAAAAATTTGGAAGGAAAAAATTTATTGGTAGCGGCATCAAATTCATACACCCCTTTTTCAGTGGCAAATACCACCCGGTTTTTTACTTTATAAACATAATTACCCAAAGCAGAAGGCAATCCGTCTTTATTACTGAATAACTGCCGTTGATAATTTTTGCCATCTCCGTTTAACTGAAACCGGTAAACGCCACGGTATGGGTGAGAGGTCCATACATCATTATTGTTATCGATCGCTAAAAAGCGAAACGACTCACTGATATCGCCCACTTTTCCCTGGTCAGTGAATTTGTTGCCGTCAAAACCAAGCATCTCAAGGCCAACATAGGTGCCGGCAAGAATTTGCCTGGAAGGAAACACTTGTGAGGTAGGCGTAAACAGCCAGGCACCCGTTCCCTGCATAATGGGCAATGCTTCTTCATTTTTTATTACAAAAGCCCCATCATTGTAGCCCATCAATAATTGCTCGTTCACTTCATCCAGCCTCCAAACCTGCCCACCGCTATTTTTTATCTGGGTAAAATTGGCTTTGGTAAAACTGATATCATTGGTTTGATCAGAAAGCGGAACGGAATAAGTTCCATCAGAAGTAGCTACATACAATTTATTTTGAAATATCCTGGTTGAGTAAGTTGCGAGGTCGCTTACTTTTTCCGGGCGAATGTATTTGATGGCAGAGTTATAAGCAGTAAAACTGATTCCGTTATTCAATCCTGCCCATAGGTTTTTATTGTTATCCAAAAAAAGGCACAACACATTGTTGTTCTGCAATCCTTCTTCATGCGTAATTTTTTGTACCACGTCGCCGCTAAAGTTCATGATAATACAACCATCTGAAGTTGTTCCCAAAACAAACTCATGCGGATTGATCCTGGCAAGGGCATACACCTGGTGTTTCACCAACTCATCATCAATGGCTGTTTTTTTAGGAGATATTAGATCATTTTCCAAAACAAACAGGCCATTTTTTAAGGTGCTGATCAAGAAACTATCTTTCCCGGTTTCAATAATGCCGGAAACAAGGATGCCGTCAAACAATTTTTCAGCCGTTAGCGGATGCCATCCATTGCTCTTATATTGTAATAATCCCTGTCCTTTATCCTGTGCAATTAATTTATCACCTACTTTTTTTAAAAAGCGCCATTCAGTAGTGGTGGTATACACCTGGATTGCATTGTTCTTTAATTCAAATATTCTGTCGGTTGCCCTGAAAAATATGGATTCCCCGAAAGATTCTACATCCCAAACATCAGCAAACTGGTTTTGTGGTTTTGGAATAAGGGATTTTAAAGAATTGTAATGTAAGCTGCCGGTTTTGTCCGCTGCGTAATATCCAAATTCATCCTGCGCACCTACATATATTTTATTTGTTGAATCAATATATAAAGAGCGGATCAAAGTGCGGTTTGGTATTGGAAAAATCTTCCAGTGATTTCCATCAAAAGTTACCAACCCTTCATTATTAGCAAAATACATGATGCCATTTTTATCCTGCTGAATATCCCAGTTTTGTGTGCCCCCGTTAAAATTGTCCCGGTTATAATTAATGATCTGAGGAAGTCCAATAGTATTTTGACCTAATACATCTGAAAAAAGACAGTACCCGAAAAGCAAACACACCAAACATTTCATTTCGTAAAAATATTTAAAAAAATTCAAGATAAAAATTCATTGATGTAGAC
>CAXTPJ010000461.1:0-3765 GCA_964245855.1 uncultured Ferruginibacter sp.
GCGAATTTTTAATGTATGGCGGGCAATCGGACGAGATCAGCGGCGAGTTCTGGAGCGAAGGGGAATTGGGCGATATAGAAAACCGGGCAGCAAGTTCCTGCGGCCATATTTATGGAAAAAATAAAATTTCCGCTGAATCCAATACGAGTGGCCTCAATCCATTTGGCCGCTATCCCGCTGTCATTAAACAACGGGGCGACCGCTTCTTTGCAGAAGGCATCAATAACACCTTGCTGCATGTGTACATCTCACAACCGTATGAAGATAAAAACCCGGGGATGAATGCCTGGTTTGGTACAGAGTTCAACCGCAAGAACACCTGGTTTTCTCAAATGGATGTGTACACGCAATATTTAAAGCGTACCAATTTTATGTTGCAGCAGGGTTTGAATGTTGCAGACGTTGCCTATTTCATTGGCGAAGATGCGCCAAAGATGACTGGTGTAACTGATCCTGTATTGCCCGTTGGTTACCAGTTTGATTATATGAATGCAGAAGTGATAGAAAAATACATGACCGTGAAAAATGGGTTGATCACTTTGCCGCATGGCACACAATACAAAATGATGGTATTGCCAAAACTAAACACTATGCGACCGGAACTGTTGGCCAAAATAAAACAGTTGGTGCAGGATGGTGCTGTTATTTTGGGGCCGCCGCCAACCCATTCTCCAAGCCTGCAAAATCAACCGGCGGCGGATAAAAAAATTGTTGCACTGGCTGCAGAGCTGTGGGGCAATGTGGATGGTGTAAAAGTGAAGTCAGCAAAGTTTGGAAAGGGTATGATCCTGAACGGGCTTGACATGAAGGCAGCGCTTGCTATGATCAGTTGCGTGCCGGATTGTAAATTACCCGAAGACAGGTCAGTGCACTATGGCCACCGCACCGTTGGCAATACTGAAATTTATTTTGTCTCCAATCAAACCAATACAACAAAAACGGTAATGCCTGGGTTTAGGGTAAAGGGGTTGCAGCCGGAACTTTGGGAAGCCACCACCGGCTATATGCGTTTGTTGCCGGCTTATGATCAGCAGGAAAATTTCACATCCGTTCCTTTGAAATTGGCGCCTTACGAAAGTGTATTTGTTGTGTTCAGGAAAAAAGCAGGGAGGGCTGCATCGGCTAACATTGCAACTAATTACCCGGAGCCTGTTTTGGTAAATGAGTTGAAGGGCCCGTGGACGGTAAATTTCGATGCATCGCAACGGGGGCCGGATAAACCTGTGCTGTTTGAATCATTGACCGACTGGGCAACTGCTGCTGATGAGCGCATTAAATATTATTCCGGCACAGCATTGTACCATATCAATTTTACCGTTGAAAAATCGTCCCTTGGAAAAGAGGTGTTTATTGATTTGGGTGCAGTTACGGCCATGGCGAAAGTAACAGTGAATGGCAAATACGCCGGCGGATTATGGACAGCGCCTTACAAATTGAATATTTCCAAACTGGTAAAGGAAGGGGCAAATGAATTAACCATTGAAGTAGTAAATACCTGGGTTAACCGCATGATCGGCGATAGTAAATTGCCGGAAGCACAGCGGCCTACGTGGTGTGCATACAATACTTTTAAGCCTGACAATGCATTACAACCATCGGGTTTGTTTGGCCCGGTAATGATTGAAGTATATCGATAGCAAAACCTGAAGTTTAACGGAGATAAAATTTCGTATAAGCTTAACCGGTATAAGCTATATTGCAGGTAAACGAACATCAGCGCAACAATATTATACTGCCTTTTAAAGTGTTGTTTTTTGGGGATAGGCCCCTTTTATACGAAATATAGTAAATGTATTCGCCTGCCGGCAATGGTTGTCCCATATTATTTCCATCCCATGCTTGTAAAGGAGATGTTGTAGAGAAAATCCTTTTTCCCCAGCGGTTGTAAATAGATAATTTATAGTTTGTCAATGTTTGATTCTGGCAAGTAATATGGGGAATGAATCTGTCATTCAATCCATCGCCATTGGGTGTAAAACTGTTAGGAATATATTCATCACAAAAGCATTTGATGCCGGTGATGTTAAAATGGTATGTATCCGCAAAGCAGTTCTTATTCATTACCCGAAGTGTATAGTTGCCGGGAGCAGTTAATTCCCTTCTCACCTCATTACTGCCATTCTCCCATTGATAAGTCCATCCTTCAATCGAAATATATTCTTTCCGCAATTGCTTTGCATCAATGGCCCAGGTGGTAGCGTTACAAATCACTGTATCCGTTTGCCTCGTTATTTCTGGTATCAACGATACATCATCAATAAAAACAAAGTAACCAATGCTGTCAACAGCAGCACAGTTGCTGGAGATGTTGCCGCCGAAGTTTCCGATGGTAAGGTATTGTTCATTTCCGGTAGCTGCAAAACAACCATTGAATGCATACCATTTGGGTGAGGGTGAAATTTCCCTTGCAGAATCCAATAGCTGTCCTGATACTGGTAAAGGCCCGCAGTTTGGGTTTTTGTCAACCATGGTTGCTGAAAAGTAAGCGCCCAAACTATCCGTTTTGAAACAGATCACATCAGCCGATACCGGCACATAATAGCAAATGTTATAGTACATAGACAACAGGTATTTTTTACCTGCTTCCAGCGGCTGGTTCAATTTTGTTTCAAGGTATTGCCGGTAGGTTGGAGCTGTTGTTTTAAGACTAAAGACAACAATGCCGGCATAACTGTCACCCGTATGCGCAAACTGTGAACACCATGAATTTTTCGGAACACCGGTAAGATCTCCACTGCAAGGATTTTTACTTGTAAAGAGAACAGCATAGCCATGCCTGTCTGGACGGAGCGGTTCACAATTTGGAGAAAACCAGGGAGGACTTTTGTATATCTGGTAATAATCATCCGGGCAACCGCTTACCTCTTCAAAGGAGGGATTGGCAATGTAATTCTGTGAATGCAGTTGCTGGTTGAAAAGGTTCAACAACAATAGTATAAAAATCATTGGCAAAATCCTCATACAGTTTACAAGCAAGGTTAAATACTGGCGCTAATCCGTATAAATATAAAAAAAAGAATTGATATTTTTTTGGAAGATATTGAGCTGGTACTAAAGGGTGTTGCTTCAATAATTTTTATACCAACTGCACTGTAAGTACAATACTATGTTTACGCAGATTTGTAAAATCACACCCAATACCATTGTTATCCTCACTGCTCCATTGCGTTAGCAAAATTTTAACTCAACCGGCTTTTCTTTTTTTTCGTAAGTCTTTGTGCATATAACCAGCAAGCCGATCTATTTCTGCTACCCATTACGGGAGTACTTCTACCTTAATACAGACTACCTGCAACGCATACCCTAAATTTCTGCAAACGGAAATTGAGGTGAAAATCAATATCACTGTAAAATAAATTTTTGACTGGATGCCTTCTAAGTACAATAGAATAAAAAAGTTTGAGCCCGGAAGAATTGTATTGCACAAATCAACGGGAAGGTTAGTAACCATTACACGGTATATGAAGCGTATAGAAAATGATTACATTGTTTCAGTTTCGTGGCTGGAAGAAAACAAAATTACAACCGGTAAATTTCCTGAAAGTGAGTTGGAAGCCATTGCCAGATAATAAAGGGTGGCGCTTCTTTATTATGGTAAGCGGTCCAGATTTTTTATGCTCAGCAGGAACAGCCAAACCAGCCTCGGACGTTCAGCAGGCTCAAATTGCCGGCGTTCTTTGTAGGCTTCAAGAGCTTACAATATTTTCTATTATTTATATACTGGCCAATTGCTGCAGTCATGTGAGGCTTGCAGGTAAGCATGAG
>CAXTPJ010000462.1:0-3750 GCA_964245855.1 uncultured Ferruginibacter sp.
ATCACCAGTCTTTTTTTAGGATTGTTTGGGGCAACGCCGGGATTTACTTCGTACGATTTTCACATCCAGAGAGTGTTGAATGTTTTTCTTATTGTAAGTTCTTACAGCTTTTTTTTATGGTTGATGAACATCGGTTTGCTTTGGGCAGGCACCAAACAAAACTTTTTAAAAGATTATCGCTGGCGTGTTGCAGTGAGCGTAGTTATATGCTGTCTTACCGTTTTTTTGCTGCTGGCGATCATTCCGCATGGCCCTCCCCCGCCTTCGGCACCCCATCATCCCGGCGAACTCAGGCACATGCAACGGTTTAACCTTTTTCCGGTAGTGCAGGGTTTATCCATTAATATCATCATTGTAATTTTAATGGAACTGATGATGCTGAGGGAAACCAAGAGCAGGGTGGATAGTGAAAACGAACAATTAAAACTGGCTAACCTGGAAGCCAAAAACAACCAGTTAAAACAGCAACTGCACCCGCATTTTTTGTTTAATTCATTGAGTACGTTGCGCTCGCTTATTAACCGGTCGCCGGAAAAAGCAGCAGATTACCTGGATAAGTTGGCTGAACTGCTGCGATTTTCTACCACCAATAGCCAACAAGCACTGGTGCTGTTAAAAGAAGAAGTGGAACTGTGTACCAACTACCTGAATATGCAAACCACCCGTTTTGGAGAAGCACTGCATTTTGACATCAACATTCCGGAGGCACTGCAGCATAAAGGAAAAGTACCGATCTATTCATTGCAGCAACTGGCCGAAAACGCCATTAAGCATAATGTGCTTACTAAAGAGCAGCCGTTGAAAATAACCATTGCGGGTGCAGATAATGGCAGGCGGCTGGAAGTTACAAACAACCTGCAGCCCAAGCAAACCATTGAAGCATCGAGCGGCGTTGGGTTGGCCAATCTTTCTGAAAGGTATTTGTTATTGGGTGGCGATGATATTGCAGTAACAAAAGAGAACGGTAATTTTTCTGTATCAATAAAAATACTGGAGCATGAGGGTAATAATAATTGAAGATGAAACATTGACGGCGGAAGACCTGGCCGGCATTTTATTAAAATTGCCGCATGGTATTTCGATAGAAAAAATTCTTTCTTCAGTAAAAGAAGCCATACAGTATTTACAAACGGCACCGGAACTCGATCTTATTTTTTGCGATATACAACTGGGCGATGGACATAGCTTTGAAATTTTTAAGCAAGTGCCAACAAAAGTACCAGTGATATTTTGCACCGCTTATAATGAGTATGCACTCGAAGCATTCAGCAATAACGGTATCGGCTATGTGCTAAAACCGTTTACCAAGAAATCGATCAAAGATGCAGTTGATAAATTCAACAGCCTTAAAAACAGCATCAATAAAAATGAAACAGACTTCACCGGTTTGTTAAGCACCATACAATCTTACCAATCCAACAGCAATAAGCCAGCATCCATTTTAGTAAACTGGAAAGAAAAGATCATCCCCATCAAAATCAATGATATTGCCCTGTTCAGCATTGAATACAAGACAACCCGCCTGATAACAAAAGACAACCAGGATTATACCATCAACTACACATTGGATGAACTGGAGCAAATGTGTGGCAAAGGATTTTACCGTGCCAACCGGCAATACCTTATTAACAAAGAGGCCATCGGTGAAGTGTCGCATTACACTGCCCGTAAGCTTTTCGTGAAATTAAATATCAAAGGCGACCATGATATTACCATCGCAAAAATTAAAGTGCCGGAATTTTTAAGCTGGTTAAAAGCCTAGTCATTTCACTATCCTTTCTTTTCTTTTCATTCTGCAATTTGTCCGTTTAAGGTGTTTTAACAAACTTCTTTTAGTGAGAGTAAAAACCTTTGTGTCTTATCAGAACGGCACATGACCTTTTTCCAAAACTTATTTTACCGCATACATTTTTCTCTGTTTGAACCGGCAGTTTTTTGTTGCTGGCTATACAGTTTTGTTTACCCGCATCAATTATCAAAACAATCATTTTAATCAATCAACAACATGAAAAAACTAACAGGCAAGCAAGCACTTTTAGCGATCTTACTTTTACCCACCATCTTTTCTTTAAACAGTTGTTCCAAATCTTCTTCAACAGATACTACCATTACCGGCGACTGGAGCAGGGCATCCGACTTTGAAGGCGTGGCAAGAACAGAAGCCGTTTCCTTTACCATTGGCGACCTGGCTTATGTTGGCAGCGGTTTTGATGGCACCAACCGGCTTACTGATTACTGGTCACTCGATCCGGCAACCGGCACCTGGACACAGAAGGCAGACCTGCCCGGCAGTGCAAGAAGTGCCGCCACCGCCTTTGCAGCCAACGGTAAAGGATATGTTGGAACAGGTTACAACGGTGTTGATAAACTGAAAGACTTTTATGAATACGATCCAACAGCCAACACCTGGTTACAGAAAGCGGATTTCCCGGGTTCTGCAAGGTATGATGCTTCCAGTTTTACACTCGGCAGCAAAGGCTACATCACCTGTGGTTTTGATGGCAATTACCTCAAAGACTTATGGGAATATGATGCAACAACCGACCAGTGGTTGCAGAAGGCAAGCCTTGGCGGCACCAAACGATCGGGTGCACAAGCCTTTGTTATCGGCAACTATGCTTATGTAGCAGGTGGCATCAACAACGGCGCTTACCCCGATGATTTTTGGACGTACGATGCAAGCAGTAACAGTTGGGAACAAAAGAGAAAGATATCCAACATCAGTGATGATGAATACGATGATGATTACTCCGACATTGCCCGCAACAATGGAATTGCATTTGTGATGAATGACAAAGCTTACATCACCGGCGGCGATCGCAGTGGTGTGTTGGCTACCACATGGGAATACAGTCCTACCGATGATCAATGGACCTCTAAAACAGCGCTGGAAGCCTCTGCCCGTACGGGAGCCGTTGGTTTTACAGTTGGTGGCATCGGCTATATCACCACCGGAAGCAACAGCAGTTACCGCTTTGATGACCTCTGGAAATTTAACCCAACAATAGCTCAAATTGACAACAACTAAAATCCTTTGCGCTGCCACGCTGTTACTGTTATGCAGTTGCGCAACAAAGAAAGAAGAAAATGGCCAGGCCATTGTTACAGCATCCAAGTACCAACTGCTGGTAACACAAAAAAGTGAAACCGATACCAGTTGGGGTTACATCATTTTGTCCGGCGATCGCCAGTTGATAAAACAATTTACTGTACCGGTATTGGATGGCAACAGGCTTTTTAAAAACAGGCAGCAGGCTGCTTTGGTTGGCGGGTTAGTGGCTGCAAAACTTAACAGCGCACAATCTCCGGGTATAACCAAAAAGGAACTGGATTCATTGGGCATTACACAATCATTCACTACAAATGAGAAAGAATAATTTATTATTGGCAGTCAGTTTTTTAGTTTGTTGTTATAGCCTGTTGGCTTGCGATAAAACAGTGGTTCAATTTGGCAGCGACGGTGCTGATGGCGATCCGAATGTAACATTGATCGATACCTTTACTGCAGAACTATCAACCTTGCAGGTAGATTCATTTTCTACCAGCAGCAGTGGATACTTTGTGGTAGGCGATCACCAGGATCCGCTGCTGGGGCATGTTACAGCCACCAGCTATTTTGAAGTAACTGCTCCAACAGGTAGTCTTACCGATTGCAACACCTGCGTTTTTGACTCCATCGTTTTACGCTTTAAAGGCGCCTTAGGTTACATGGGAGATACTACTGTACCTTTTACCATCAATGTAAATGAA
>CAXTPJ010000463.1:0-3749 GCA_964245855.1 uncultured Ferruginibacter sp.
GGATTACCTCGTTTAAATGGCTTACACCGTACACTTTTAAGTTATTCACCATAGCCGCTTCCCGGGCGTTTTGTTTTGGAACAATCAGCCCTTTGAAGTTTTCTTTCCTGGCCTGTATAGCAATAGGCAGCGCCCCTTTGATTGGCCTTACCTCCCCGTTAAGGCTCAATTCTCCCATGATCACATAATCGGAAATTTTTTCAGGATTTGCAATTTGTTCGCTTGCCGCCAGCGTACCTACCGCAATGGGAAGATCAAATGCTGTCCCGCTTTTCCTGATGTCGGCCGGTGCCAGGTTTACAATCAACCGGGTGCGTGGCATAAAGTAGCCATTGTCTTTTATAGCACTTTCTACCCGGAGCATGCTTTCTTTTACGGCACTATCCGGAAGCCCCACTATTACTGCTTCAGGTTTGCCCTGGTTATTGATGTTTACTTCTACAGCAATGGTAATTGCTTCCACACCATATACCGCACTTCCAAATGTCTTTACAAGCATGGCATATAATTGATTGTTATAATAATTGAAATGGAAAAATAATTAATTTCCTGATGAACTGGAAAACAAACGGCTGCCTGTTATTGAAATGATACGGGATACATCCAACCTGCATCAGCTAATCTCCTGCATCTCCACCAGTTTTTTATAAAACCCGTTTTCGGTAATCAATGTTTCATGTGTACCTCTTTCGATGATCTCACCTTTTTGCAGCACAAGAATTTCATCTGCATTTTTAATTGTACTTAACCGGTGTGCTATTACAATGGAAGTTCTTGCGCTCATCAGTTGCTCAATGGCATCCTGCACCAGCCTTTCACTTTCTGTATCGAGCGAAGAAGTAGCTTCATCCAGGATCAATATAGGAGGGTTTTGCAACACTGCTCTTGCAATGGTTACCCGTTGCCTTTCCCCTCCGCTCAATTTATTTCCCCGGTCGCCGATATTTGTTTTAAAACCTTCTTCTTTATTGGTAATAAAATTGTATGCATTGGCCACTTTGGATGCTGCCGTAATTTGATCGATACCGGCACCTGGTACGCCCAAAGCAATATTATTTGCAATGGTTTCATTGAACAGGATCGGCTCCTGGGTAACAAAACTCATTTGCCTGCGCAACGATTCTACTGTGTAATCCTTTATGTTGATGCCATCGATCAGTATTTCTCCCTCGGTTACATCATGGAACCTCGGAACCAGGTCAACCAGGGTAGATTTGCCTGCTCCGGACGAACCGACCAAAGCAACCGTTTTTCCCTTTTCTATACGGAAATTAATATTTTTAAGCACACTCACTTCGTTGTATTTGAAGGTAACATTTCTAAACTCAATGCTTTTATGAAACCCGCTTAATTCAACGGCACCGGGTTTATTGTGGATTACTTCCGGAGCTGTTAAAATTTCTTCCACCCTTTCAATAGCGCCCATTCCACGCTGTATGTTGCTGATAGTGTTGGAAAGGCTTTTAGCCGGGTTGATGATCATTGCAAAAACAGCGATAAAAGGAAAGAGATCAGATTTTTGCAAATCACCTTTTTGATGAAATACCAGGTAGCCCCCGATAAAAAGTATACAACACAATACAGCAACACCCATTACTTCTGTAAGCGGGCTGGCCAGGTCACGGCGCCTTGTCATTGAGTTCAGTAATTCAAATATTTTTTTGTTGCCGTTTTTAAATTTGTCCAGCATGCTTTTTTCTGCCGAAAAAGCTTTTATCACTTTTATGCCGCTAAGGGTTTCTTCTACATGGCTAAGGCTTTCGGCAAATGCCCTGCTGTGATCGCCACTTTGCCTTTTTAGTTTTTTACTAAGCCGCCCGATAATTAAAGCGGTTACCGGCAGCAATACGAGCATTGCCATAGAAAGCATAGGACTGAGGTAAACCATGTAAACCAGGTAAGAAATAATAGTGAGCGGATCTTTTATCAATCCTTCCATAGCCATTACAATAGAGGATTGTATTTCCCCAATATCGCCTATCATCCTGCTCATCAAATCACCTTTCTTCTGATCTGTAAAAAAAGCCATCGGCAACCTTAATATTTTTTCATACAGGCGGATACGGAAACTCGAGAGTATATCATTTCTAACAGGCGTTGAGATATAATAAGACAGGTACCGGAAAATATTGCTGAAAAGGTTGGTAACTAAAATAATAAGGCAAATGGCCCCCAGGGCTGTTAAAGGGCTGTAACTGTCCCTTAAATATTCAATGTATTTTACTAAAACCCCTACTGCTTTTGAATCGATGGGTAAATTATTATCGCCATTGATAATAAGTTGCATGAATGGAGACAGCATACCCAAACTTGCAATAGAAAAAAAAGTTGCCAGTAAGGAACAGGTTATATAGAATGCCAGCTTAAATTTTGGAATATTTATGTACCTGAAAATGCGCCAAAAATTTTTCATCCGGTTATGACCGCTGCGGTTGTTTTCAGCGTGGCTGCAAATTTAAGCTCATTCTTTAAATGAACGAGCAGTATTTGAAAGCTTACAGTTTTTGCAACATATCTACCACGCCTTCATTGCGCAAAATGAGGTAGCCAAGGCGGTCGTTGCTGATGCCTTCTTTTAATTGATAATTGAAAACCAGTTGGTCTTCTTCCACGCTGGTTTCAAAATAATTGAAGATGATGTTGGGATACTGCATCAGCGGTTCGCCGATTTCATATAAGTGGGTAGATAAAATAAATGCAGTGTTCCTGATCTTTAAAAAACCTTCGATAACAACGGTAGAACATTTCATGGCATCCTGTACATTGGTGCCTTTAAACAGTTCATCAATGAGGATGAGCCAATTTCTTCCATCAGCTATTTTTTGTACGGTAGATTTGATGCGCTGCACTTCGTTGAAGAAATAGCTTTCCCCTTTTACAATATTGTCCATCACATTGATGTTGCTGAGCAGGCCGTCGAATACACTTAATTCCATGTTAGTTGCAGGAACGCCCATGCCGATATGAGCTAAAAAAACTGCCGTGCCAACAGACTTGATAAAAGTGCTTTTGCCCGCCATGTTAGCGCCGGTTAAAAAAAGAAAATTCTTTTCCTGCTTCAATTCTACATCATAAGATGTGGGATGTAACAGCAGTATGTGGTACAACCCTTTTACATTCAACAATGGTTTGTCTTGCGGAATAAAAGAAGGGAACACCAATTTGTATTGCATTACCGCCATGGCCATGCCATACCACGCATCGAGCTGGTAATAAATATCCAGCAGTTCGAGTATATTTTGTTTATACCGGTAACGGATAAAATGCCCCAGCGCCAACTGTTTGGGCATGGGCATGGCAGTAGATTTATTGTATTGTTGTATGATGGCAAACTGCTCTTTGTCAAGAATGATGTGCGCCCTTTCCAATAATTTTTTTAATGGCGCAGGACAGCCTGCTATAAGAAAATGTGTTTTCAGTTGCATCATCCCTTTGATAAAATCGAAAGCATGTTCGGTGGAATATTTTACGAATGAATAATCTGGCCCATGCAGTATTTTATAAGCCAGCACACCGGCAGTGGAAGGCAGTTCGGGAATCTCATCGATGGTGGCGCCGTAGAATTTTTCAATCATCAGTACTGAGCCGTTACTGATCTGTTGCGGCCAAAACTGTTCTTTTTCAATGATGGTTTGCAGGGTTTGCTGTACCCCCTGTATCTTTTCAATTGTTTTTAGTGGGGTAGAAAAATTGTCGAATAGTTTGTGTTTGCCACCAGCAGTTTTACAATAGTTCAATTTATTGAAGAC
>CAXTPJ010000464.1:0-3749 GCA_964245855.1 uncultured Ferruginibacter sp.
GTTGTTTTAGATCCATGGAAATAATAAAACAACTTGTATGATAAACTTTTTTGACAATCTTGATTTTACAACGGTTATTGGTTTTGTCGCAGGGATACTTACTTCAGTTTCTATGTTGCCGCAAGTGATTAAAACTTTTAAGGAAAAGAAAGTGGAAGATGTATCGGTACTGATGTTGCTGGTGTTGATTGCCGGAATAAGCTTATGGATATGGTATGGTATAAAAAAAGAAGATTATCCGATATTGGTTACCAATTGCATCTCTCTTGCTATCAATGGCAGTATGTTATATCTGAGACAGTGTTATAAAAAATGATAGTTATAAACTAATTACTAAAATGGCCTGGTATTGACCAGGCCATTTTTACAACGCTGTTTAAGGGGCAGTAGCTGCTGCGGTCAAGATGATTTTATAAAAGAAAGATCAACTTTTAAAAGATAGGGTTCAAGGAAAACCTCACTCTCGTAAGTAAAGATCCTGGTAGCGCTTAATACAGCAAGCTCTGTATGATATACCAGTTCAACATAGAAGTCAAATAACTGGTACAGTCCATAGGTATATGACTCGTCTTGCCTTTCAGACACAAAAGCCGCATAGTAGACAAATACTTCTTTTTGTTTTGTTTTATCCAGTTTCTGATAGTCTATAAGTTTCATGCTAACCGGATTTGTAGAAATCGATAATGGAAATAATGATAAAGGAATTGGAAAAGCAAAGGGCTGACTGGCGTCTATTAACTATTTTCCAGTTGTGAACAATTCCTGGCCTGCAGTGAATAGCCGCTTTTATCAAACAGGCTCATGAGTTCATTGATGGCCCCTTTAAGTTGGACTGTGTCATTCATTATTACTAAACAGGCTTGCTCCTGCATTTCGTGCAATGGCTCCAGTTCTTTTACACAATTAGAAATATCGGCCAACTTGATATTCATGTCATTTAACAAACACAAAAAACCAATTTCAGCAATGTTGTAACTATTTGTCATAAAAGCACTTTATCAATAACCGTGGTTAAGCAATAGCGATAAAAGATTCCTGTGTAACCTTATTTACTGCGTCATGAAATATTAAGATAGCATCATCCCTTTTACTTACTTCGAGTTTTCGATAAATGTTTTTTAAATGGTTTCTCAGAGTATTAGTTGAGATGCCACAATCAATGGCGATCTGTTTATCCAATCCTCCAGAAGAAAGTGCCATTAAAATCTTCTTTTCTTGTAAGGTCAAGCGTGATGATTCATACATAATAAAAGTGTTTTTTTCAGCAGTCGAAATTACTATAGGTGAATCCCCGACACTTACAGATTTCACAGTAAGGTTTACAACATTGCTTGTATCGCTGTTGTGTGTTTAATGCGTGTCACATTAATGGCACAGATTACTAAACAGGCATCATTGCCCATCACTCACAATAATGCTGGTAACATTATTGTAACAATCAATTGGCAGGGTTTTATTTTAAAACGACTGCTGGCAAAACAGCATCGGCTTCTTTCAAACAATCAAAATAATTTATTATGAAAAGAGATGGTAACCTGCAAAGCCTTTGGCAACAGGAAAATGACTTTATAGAAAAAAAATCTGACGGGTATAATTATGAATGTGATGTGCTGATTGTGGGTGGTGGCATTACTGGCCTAACCACAGCGTTGTTGCTACAGCAAAGCGGCAAGCAATGCATTATTGCTGAAGCCCAAACCATTGGTTTCGGAACATCATCCGGTACCAGTGCCCATTTAAATAATTTTTTTGATACCACTTACAGTAAGGTTGCAAAAGATTTCGGTAAACAGGAAGCGGCATTGTTATACGCAGCGGCCACAGAGGCATTACAACTGATACAGGATAACGTAGAGCGATATAATATTGATTGCGGTTACAGTAAAGCAACCGGTTATATTTTTTCGGTAACTGAAGAACAGGATAAAGACCTGGACGAAATCATCAGTGGAGGAAAAGAAGTGGGGCTTCCGATTGCCTACACCAATGAAAACCCTTTTCCAATCCCTTATAATAAAATTGCTTCTGTGCAGGGGCAGGCACAATTTAATCCTGCTCCATACCTGGTGGCGCTGGCTAATGCTTTTGAAGCAGCGGGTGGTAAAATCCTGCAACAGTGCAGGGTACTGGAAACAAAAGGTGACTCGGTGTTAGAAGTTAAAACAAGCAGGCAAATCATTACTGCCGGAAGCATTGTTTATGCTACGCACATCCCACCAGGTGTAAACCTGCTTCATTTCCGTTGTGCGCCTTATAGAAGTTATGTTGTTGCAGCCGTACTGGCAGATGAAACATATCCTGCTGACCTCGGTTATGATCTTAACGACCCTTATCATTACTACCGCAGCCAGGAAGTAAATGGCAAAAAATACCTGATTGCAGGAGGTGAAGACCATAAGACGGGGCATGAAGAAAATACATCCGCGTGCTTTGCAAAGTTGGAAAGCCACCTGCATTCTTTCTTCAATATAAAGGAGATCGCTTATCACTGGTCATCGCAATATTTTGAACCAGCAGATGGCTTAGCTTATATAGGTAGCCTGCCTGGCAACAGCAATAACATATATGTAGCTACCGGCTTTGGAGGTAATGGTCTTACTTACGGAAACATTGCAGCAATACTGATCCGGGATTTGATTGTAACAAACGAAAGCCCTTATAAAAACCTCTTTGATCCAAAGCGTTTAAAACCAATAGCAGGATTTCAGAATTTCATAAAAGAAGGAGCGGACGTGGTGAAGACATTCATCGCAGGAAAATTTGCCGCTGAAAAGATCAGGGCTGTTGGTGAACTGGCAATCGGTGAAGGAAAAATTGTAAAATACGCAGGGCATTCCATTGCGATGTACAAAGATGAATTACACAATATACATGCATGTAATCCAACCTGTCCGCATATTGGCTGTACAGTAGCATGGAACAATGCAGAAAAATCCTGGGACTGCCCCTGTCATGGCGCAAGGTATGCTGTTAACGGCGAACTGCTGACAGGCCCGTCTCAGTCAGACTTGGCTTCAATCAATTTATTTGATACAGAATAGAGTACAGTTATTTATAAAGTTACAGTAGTTCAAATCAGCATTGTAATTGTGTAAAGCTTACCTGGTAAGGATTACAACAGTACCTGAAAATAAAAGCGGGATAAAGTATATGTGCCATGTTGGTAATAAATTTCTACGCAACAGGTTGTTTATTTGAAAAATTGCACTCAATAAAGTTGGCATAAATATTTAAGTAAGGGCATTGCCAGTTAATCTTTTTCCCTTTGATTTTATTCCCAAACATTTAAACTTATTGCATGAATTTAATTTGCTTTTCGCACCTGCGATGGAATTTTGTGTACCAGCGCCCACAGCATATTTTAAGCAGGGCGACCAAAGATTTTACCGTTTACTTTATAGAAGAACCTGTATTCACAGATCAACCGGATAGTTATAAAGTAGCTGTTTCTGAAACTGGCGTAATTGTAATTGTGCCAGAACTTAATAGAAGTAATACCAATGCTATTGATGCCCGCCATCAACAAATATTGATTACTTTATTTAAGGACTATGGAATTGAAAATTATATTTTCTGGTATTACACACCAATGATGTTGAAGGCAACTGACCAGTTTTTGCCGCTACTTACTATCTATGATTGTATGGACGAACTGTCTGCTTTTAAACATGCAGATCCGTTACTGGTAGCAATGGAACAACAGCTCTTTAAAAAAGCAGCCATTGTATTTACCGGTGGCGAAAGCCTTT
>CAXTPJ010000465.1:0-3741 GCA_964245855.1 uncultured Ferruginibacter sp.
CTTTGTTGATGAAATAAATATCTATCACATCAGCTTTGGCCCGGTTCATCCCGGTGAAAGCACTGTCTTCATCCTGCGGATAAAAAATGCTTTCTGCAGGAGAGCCTTTCACTCTCATGTAATCCAGCACACCATCTTTAAAATAGCCATTCAATGTTCGTCCGCCCATCTGGTTATACATCTGCTTATTAACCTCGTTTATCATGATGCCGTTGTTAAAAACATATACCCGTTCTGCTTTTTTATTTTTTGTGTACAGGTTAATGGTATCGCCGGCAATTTGCGACCTGTTGCTGAACACCAATGGATCCTGGTACATCCTGAAAACGGAATCGAAGGACGAATAATATAAACTGTCGCACACCGCCTGCAACGAATCATTGAAAATGCGGACGTGGTGAAATGCCTGGAAATAACGGATGGTATCAGCCGGTTTATTGGGCATGGTGTCTTTAATGATCCTTGTAATGCTGCTGTCGCTTGTTACGGGTGTAATGATGGCCGGTAATTTTGTGCTGCTTGTATCAAGGCTTAATACAGTATCCTTTAAAACGGGCAAACTATCTGTACGTTTGATAAAGCTGTCCGTTTTTTTAATGGTTGAATCAGGCACCATTTTGTCTGTATCAACCAGTGGCGGAATGCTGTCTTTTAATGTGTCAATCTTCGATACACTGTCTCGAAGATTTTTTGCGGCTTTGCCTTTTTTGGTAATGTCGTTTCCTCTTTCATCAATCACCATTTCTTTTTTAAGGGTATCAGCCTGTATCAATTCTTTTTCGCCATTGGCCCCTCTTACTTCTACACCAGAAAATAAAGTGTCGGCGGCAATGAAAGTACTGTCGTTTCCTTCGCCTTTGAAAATTAATACCGGTTTGCGGGTGGCAAGAAAAGAATTGTTGTTTTTGTTGAGGTAGATTTCGCCACCGGTAATGGTGTAGCCATTCACACTATCTCTTATCACTGCATCGCCGATCAGTTGCGCAATGCCACTTGCTTCGTCAATGGCTGTGTTGATGGCTGTATAAGTACGGGTGCTATCTTTAAATACCGGCCTGTCGCCAAAAAAAGCTTTGCCATTTTTAAGGTCATAGCTTCCAGACCTTGTAAATACTTCGCTTCCTTCTTTTGTTTTAATGTAAGTATCGGTAATGAAAGTGGCTACCTGCGTTTGTGTATTGTACAAAAGGCTGTCTGTAACAATATCATATTTTGGATCAGTAAGGTGGACTTTCTTTTTAAAATAAACATCTTTTGTATCGGCATAGTAAATGCCTTCCGTGCTGGTGAGTACGGTTTTGCCGTTGACTACTTTACCGCCATTGTTGTATTTGGCAATGTTGGTTTTTAGATCGTATTCCAATTCCTGTGTAGTGAGTACGCCTTTTTTATCAGTGAGCCGGACATTTTTTTTCAGGTAAGCGATCCTGTCCTGTCCAACATATTTCAAATACTGAGAGTAGGTATGGATGCTGTCTTGCTGGTTAATGTGGATGTTGCCAAAGGCTTCCATCACTTTGGTACGGGTGTTTACGGCAGCACTGTCGGCATTGAATAACGTAAGCCCTTCTTTCATTTGTACATCGCCGGCGATGGTTTGCAGGTTGGTGCTGTCGTCTATTCTTTTATTTCTCAAACTGTTGCCCCTTACAATTTCTATCAGGCGGATGGTATCTGCCGGTGAACTGGGGGGCGGCGGTGGAATGTGCACCTGTGCCTTTACAACAAGGCCTGTTGTAAAAAATAAGATGATAAAAAATAAATGCCGGGAAGTAGAAAACAAACTCAACTCAAACAGTTTAGTGCTGTGCAATTTGCATCTTTTATCCATAACAGAAATCACAAAGTTCCTGTAATTTTTTAGTGTGAAAATAAGAGCAATGCTATTGTGCCACCAAAGCTGCATTACTTATGGATGAGGTATGGTGCATTGACTGTGTCGGGTAAAGGGACTGCCAGGGGTTCGCCTTTTGCTTTTTTGCCAAATACTGAAATGTTCACATACCTTCTCGGGTTGGTACGCACATCATCCAGCAGTAAATTTATTTTGTTGCTGGTGGCAGTAAGGTTGTTGTATAATTTGGTATCGCCCATCAACAAACCAAGCGTACCGTCTTTGCTGTTTACTTTTTCAACAATGCCTTTTAACTGGCCGATGGTGCCGTTGAGTTCTGACAATGTTTTTTCCAGGTCGAGCCGGGAGAATTTATCTGTCACACCCTGCAGGTTAGACAGTGTTTGTGTTATTTTATCGTTGTTGTTTTTCAAATTGCCGGTAAAAGAATTGAGGTTACCCATTGTTTGAGCAATGGCACCGGTTTGTGCATTCAATAACGTTTGCAAAGAGGCAGAGGAAACAGCGAGGCCGGCGGTGGTTTTATTGAGGTTTTCCATCATGCCTTTGATGTTGTTCTTGGTGTTGGGATCGAATACACTGTTGACCGTTGCCAGCAAAGTATCCAGCGTGCCAACTGCAGCGGTAACCTGGTACAATACCGGATCCAGTTTTTTCATGGCGTCGCCGATGAAATCTGCCGCCTGAACGGAGCGGATGGTATCGCCGCTTTTTTTGTACACGTTGCTGGTGCCCAACCTGATCTCTAACTGAACATTGCCGAGCAATGATTTGGTGATAACTGCATAAGCATCGTCAGGAATATTCACCTCTTCTTTCATGTTGATGGTAACGGCTATGCGGCGCATATCGGTACCGCCATCGGTATTGTAAACAGCACCCACTTCTTTACCATTGATGACCACGGGGTTGCCTTTTGCAAGGCCCTGGATATCGCCGAAAGTAGAAGTGTACTGGGTATTTTTGCCGCCAATATTTTTTCCTTTTAAGAAGTTAACGCCCAATATGAGGAGTACAATTGCTATTGCTGTAAGGGAACCTACTTTTGTTTCGTTAGAAATGGTCATGTGCAAAATGATTGATAATGGTCAAAATTAAGGATTAATTTGTTGGGCATCCATCAAAATGACAATCAATTGATTAATAATAAAAGGATAATGGATTGAAGGTTGAAATATTGAGTGTGTATCAGATTTTTTACTACAGCTTTTAAATTAATTGTTTTCACCTCTACCGCCGGTGGGGCTGCGTAACCGGAACGCCACTGCTTTGGCCGCTTTCAAAAAATTTGCTTCGCATTTTTTGAATCTCGCCTTCGGCGTAACCGCAGCCAAAGAGGTGGCTAACCCCGGTTACTGTTTTAAATTATAAGGATTTGATGCCAGCCGAATGATAGTCTTTTTATTAATTATATAAATAAATGATGCTGTGAACGAGGGTGAATAATAATGGCAATCATTCAACCTGCTGCCGGATAGTAACGGATACCACGGTGAAGATTTGTGTGGCGGTAATTGTGCCGTAGTAGTAATGGATAGCCGGAAGTGGCTAATTAGATAAACGTACGCCTGACAGCCCACATTATTTTTTTGAAAAGATGACCACGCCGTTTTTCTTTGTATCGGATGAAATTCTTACCTCGGTACGGTTGCTGCCTTCTGTTACTACCATCAATGCTGTGTTGGGCGCAATGTCGCCTTCGTTTTCTGCATAGATCACCAGCTCATTTTCATCTTTAGTATTGTCGGTAGAAAGATTGAGTGTAAGCGCCTTATCCGTAAGTTTTTTGTTGTCAACCACCAGTTTGCCGTTGTAATAGACACTTACCATATCGCCATCTATATCGCCATCATCGTACAGATCGACCTTGAAATTGTATTGTGCAA
>CAXTPJ010000466.1:0-3740 GCA_964245855.1 uncultured Ferruginibacter sp.
TTTAGCTTGAAGAAAACATAAGATAAAATTTGATTCCGGTATGAACTTGCCGTTGCACATAGCAAAAAAATTACAGCAGTTATTATTGCCCGGCGAAACCATTGCGGGTAGCCTGATGCAGCATTCAAGCGTTACCAAAATGGTGGAAGACGGTGTATTAAGCAGGCAACAAATTGGCAAAACAAAGGCTTTGTTATTTATTGCAGATAAACAAAATGTTGCTGCTTACCTGCACAATCATTTTAGTATTACCAACCTGCAGCAATACATACTTGCCCTCGAAAGCGAAGAGCAAAACCGGGCAAAAAATGTAATCATATCCGGAGATTCAAAGTTGCAAAACATCCGCACTTTTAAAGGCTTTTTAGTCAATAGTTATGATGCAACAGAAGCTACCTTAAACGGGCAATCCATCATCATTCACCCGCCTGCAGGCAGTTATACTTTCGTGCATGATTATGAACATTTTTTACCTGCGGCAGATATAACGATTGTTGGAATAGAAAACCCGGAAAATTTTAGGCAGGTAGCATTACAGCGCTATTTGTTCAACGGTATAAAACCTTTGTTTGTAAGCCGGTATCCACAGAGCAATGATCTGGTAAAATGGTTGAAAGTCATTCCAAACGATTACCTCCATTTTGGTGATCTTGATTTTGCCGGCATCAACATATATCAAAACGAATTTAAAAAACAACTCGGCAGTAAAGCTTTCTTTTTTCTTCCTGCCGATACAGAAAAACTGTTGCAGCAATTTGGCAATAAAAGGTTGTTCAGTAAACAATACAATCCTTTGTTGCAGTATGATTTGAATCATGAACCAACAGTGCAGCAACTGCTTCAACTCATTGTAAAATATAAAAAAGTGCTGGAGCAGGAAGTGTTTATTCAATTTCTCTGATCCATTTTCTTTTTTGCGCAGTCATTCATTATTCAATGTCATTTACTTAAGGAAAATTACGCACAGGCGCCAAAAAAAGATAAATAAAACTTTGCGTCTTTGCATTTTTAGCCTGCCCAAAAAGATTTCATTCAGGCGGGCGTAAAAAAAGTGGTTAAGTAAACGACTTTGATTCATTATTAATAAAAAAAATATATTTTACAAATAAAATTTATTTATTTGTAATGTAATCAATGCCTTTCTAAAACTAACCGGCTTCCTTTATGAAGTTATTGTTGCCCCGGCTTATATAGCTGCATCTTTCAGCCTTTTCGTACGCCTGCAACCCATTCACACATTAATAAAAACGAATTGATTTTTCTGCTGATTTTAGAAAAAGCTGTCGAATAATAGTTTATCAACAAATTACCGAAACGAAGAATACTTACTATGACGAACAAAAAAACCCGGCCAAAACATCGTTTATCCTCAATGCTATCGCCATTGTTTTTATTTGTAGTTTTTATAGCCTTGTCTTTAAATAGCTACAGTCAAAATGATAACTGTACAAATGCCAGCTTGGTAACAATTTCAAACAACGGGTTTGGGCTTGGTACTTTTACTTCTACCACGAATGATATTACAAATGCTACCATTCAACCAGGTGAAACATTTGCACCTGCTTTGGTTGTAGCCGGACAAACACAAAAATCGCTATGGTATAAATTTACGATACCTACTACAAGGGCTGTAAGGGTTACACTGGTGCAACCCGGTACCGACATTGCCTCGGGAGACGCAGGTTTTACTGTATATAAAACCAATAATTGCCTGCCTGCACAAATTGAAGTGAGTACAAAACTTACTCCCAATCCTTTGTTTGGCAATACCTATCATCCCTGCGTTGAACCAGGTGATTATTTAGTACAGGTATCTTCAAAACTTTCAGCCAACGGCTCCATCTTTATTCAGGTGGAAACAGCGCCCACCATAGCGGCATACGATTACCAGTTGCAGGCTTACAATTTTGGAACGTTGGCCGTGGGTGTTAAAAATGTTACTTATGCGGTGGATTGCCAGTCAACCGAAGATGCAAATGAAACCTGTACAACACTTACTAATTTTCGCCGGTACAATAAAAGTACCTGGCATGTTTTTACAACGCCTGCTTATTTCGACTACATCACTTTGTTTCTGGCCCGCCAAAACACACAAAATATTGCAGGAGTTACCTGGGGTTATAATTTATATAAAGGAGATGTCCGGGTGGCACCCTACTCCACATTACCTGTTGTTGATGGCTGCGATTCTATCCAATTGTTAACTACTGCTGCTTCAAGAAAAATTTATAAATGTGATGAACTGGATGCCAATACCACTTATTCCATCCAGCTTTTTTTTCATGAAACCTTTACCGATAATATTAAATTATCGATTGCTACCAATGGTGTAGCAGCAACGATGGCACCAGAACCAATACTTGCCAACATTCCGGCGCCTTCAAATAAACTGGGTGTTCTTCCATCGGGGCTTACCGGTGTTAACACAACCAAATTTGATTATCATGGTTGCAACAGCCGCCATTCAATTCATCCCTGTAATCCATCATTACCAGCCGGTGGTGCAGCTTTTGGAGGAAATAATTATAACCTCAGCAGTTTTTTTACCTTTACGCTGTCCACTGTTTCGGATGTTAATATTACTGCCGGCCCTGTTAATTGCGGGCCGCCTTTATTGGTGCGTTTGTACAAACAAAATGTTACCTCCAACTGCAGCGACCTGGATAATGCCAATATCATCTCCAGTTTTCTTACAACCAATAATTCACTGGATTGTCTTGATCCGGGAGAATACACCCTGCAGGTTTTAGGAAGGGATACACCGGTTGTAACCAATTATAATTATAACGCTTCACAGCTTTCCAATTCCTCCAATCCGCTTTGTATCCTTTCCAATCTTGGCCAGCGGTTTAATGTAACCATTAATGTAACCAGGAGAAGCGGCCAGCGTTTTTCATTGTTTACAGCCGGGGCATATGATGGCCTCAATTTGAGTGGGGTTTCTATGCAACCACTTGTAAACGGTGGTAACTACACCAGTCGCCTGGATACCTTTGCATGTGCCAATACGGTTTTGCCCATTGACACACCCTGTGCAGGAGGCAACAGGAAAGCAATTTACCGGGAATTTACAGTGGCAGACAGTGGCATCATTTCCATCAACAACAGCAATATCAACCACTGGTATAAATTGTACCTGGGCAATGCCGATGTATTGGCCATTGCACAGGATGTTCATACGTATCCTCAAAGGATTACGGGCCTTACTGCATACTCACAATGTGTACGGTTGAATGATTGCGGTGGTACCAAAATTTGTATAATCCCCGGTACTTATACACAAGCCACTTTTGGTTCGGCCACTGATGCAGGGCAAACCAGCCAGCCCTCTTTTGGGTTTGATATTATAAATACAACGCATTATAATTTTACTACTGCAGAAACAATGGGTACTATTCCCGCAACAGGAGGTACACTCACCAGCACACTGGATTATTTTTCGTGCCGTGATAATGCGGTGCCGGTGAATGGTTATTTACCCTGCACCATTTCTGGCCAGCAGGCTACCAAAGCAATTTACCGGCAATTTTATTTAAGCGCCCCTTCGCTGCTTGCTATTACCGGCTCTCACAACGATCCGGGCTGCGGAACAAGGTATGGCGGAACAATGACACTCTTTAATGGCAAAGCAACAGACGGGCTGAATACATTAACGCCGGTTGCAGCGCCCTGGCAGTGTTTTGTAAACGCCAGCATGACGGCGGCTTTGTGCAACCCGGTATTAATGCCGGCCGGCTGGT
>CAXTPJ010000467.1:0-3738 GCA_964245855.1 uncultured Ferruginibacter sp.
ATTTCCACATCGCTATTGCAACAAATGATGCATGCAAAACAAACAACTGCGAAAGGTATTGTAGCTTGCAGTTATGGTGACAGCATTGGTACACCAGTGCTGTTTGATCAACAATATTTCAAAGAATTATCAATATTAAATGGGCAACAGGGAGCAAAGAAAATTATGCTGCAACATTCAACTGATGTGTTTTCCATTGACTTTCCGGAAGGTGAAATTGATATTGACCGGCCGGAAGAATATGAACAATTAATAAGGGCTAAAAAATAACCCTACTACTTTAAATAAAAGGATGTTGAACCGGTGAGCAGTTTCCGCCAGGGATAGAAGAGGAAAGCCCGGCGAAGCCGTGTGCAATGGCGCTGTGCCGGACTTGGAACGGATAGCCCGCCCGGGCGGCCAAAATATTTTTATTTTCTCATTGCCAATTACGGAACCATCTTTGTAACAACTTGAAACCTGTTGAACAATCTTTATTTTAGTGTACAACGATAACTGAATAACAATGATGACAAGAATAAAAAAATGGTGGGCAATTTTTAAACAAACAGCAATGGATTTTTCGGATCATGGTGTGCCGGGCATGTGTGCGGCGCTTTCTTATTTTACCTTGTTTTCGCTGGCGCCCATTTTGTTGATCGTAATTACAGTATGTGATATTTTTTATGGCAGAGAAGCCATTGAAGGCCGTTTGTTTGGGCAAATACAGGGCTTTGTTGGCCCGGATGCTGCGGCACAAATACAGGCCATTATTAAAAATGCAGCCAGCACCAGCCATACCAAGTTTGCCTCCATCGTAAGCATTATTGCATTGATTTTTTCAGCTACGGGTGTGTTTACTGAGATACAGGGTTCTATCAACAAGATCTGGCAGTTAAAAGCAAAACCTAAAAAAGGCTGGTTAAAATTTTTGTTGAACAGGGGCATTAGTTTATCCATGATATTGGGTTTAGGATTTATCCTGCTGGTGTCGCTGGTGGTAAATACAGTGCTGGAAGTTTTGTTGAAACGCCTGCTCACCGTGTTGCCCGAAGGTTCTGTATGGATAACTTATTCGGTAAACATGTTCATTACATTCATTGTAACTTCTTTCCTGTTCGGCACTATTTTTAAGTTTTTACCCGATGCAAAAATTCAGTGGAAAGATGTGCGGACAGGCGCTTTTACCACCGCTGTATTATTTATGCTGGGCAAGTTTGGTATTAGTTTTTATTTGGGCAAAAGCAATCCGGGTGGTGCTTATGGTGCTGCAGGTTCGCTGGTGATCATTTTATTATGGGTCTATTTTTCTGCTATGATTTTATATTTCGGTGCCTGCTTCACCAAAGTGAATGCACAGTTGAGCGGCCGCCAAATTTTTCCCAACCAATATGCTGTGTTTATCCAGCAAATAGAAGTGCAAAACCATGGTTCGCTGCAGGAACAGCCGGAAAAAAAGATTGTGGAAAAAAAAGATCCCCCAGCATAACGGTACTATTTTCAGTGTAAATACCTGGTTGTGTGTTTGATGTGATAAATATATTTAATTGGCTACAGCTATTGAATGTCTTTCCCTATTTGATATATAATAAAAATTTATTAGCTTAACACAGCTCTTACATTTTTAACTCACTAAAATTGCGCTCATGGTACTTACAGAAGAAAAGCAGGGGACTATCCTGTCAAAAATGGTTTCTTGTAACATCTGTAATGCAGATGATTTTGATGTGATGTTCCCTGCCGGTAAAGCCCAAATACACCGGATAGTAAAATGTAAAAACTGCGGACTTATCTACTCCAATCCACAAACAGACAATGTAACATCGGTTGAAAAGACCTATGCAAAGTTTGCCAATGGAAACAGCAATGATGCTTTTGAAGAAGCACTCAAAGATTTTACCCCCGAAAAAAACCAATACCTTAAAAAGCAATTCCTTCAGTTAAAAGATTATAATAAAATCATTGATTTTGTAGATAAGCCTAACAAAGGTTTGTTTGTAGAGATTGGTTCATTTGCCGGTACTTTTTTAAACGAAGCCAAAAAAAGGGGCTGGCAGGTACTGGGTATAGAACCATTGCTATTGCCGGCTTATTATTCTGAAAAGATCGGGGTTAAAGTAATTACCGAATATTTTGACAAAGCAGATATTGCCCAAAAATCGGTAGATGTGGTGGTGGCTACGCATGTAATTGAACACGTTAGTGACCCGTCTGATTTTGTGGCCAAGGCACATTCCCTGCTTACCAAAGGCGGTAAATTAATTTTAGAAACACCCACCTACGATTCATTCGTATTCAGGCTGATGAGGCACCGGGAAAGAAGTGTGCGCTGCAATGGCCACATTTTCTTTTTTACAAAAAATTCTTTGACCAGGTTGCTGGAAAAAGAAGGGTTTAAAGTGTTGAAGCATGAAAAAGTAGGCCGCACATTAACACTGGAAAGATTGTTTTACAATTTTGGTGTAATGACCGGCAAGAGAGAATTTTTTGCCAAAGCAGCAAAGAAACTGAAACTGGATAAATTCATCATCCGCATCAACGCAAAAGACATGCAGCGGATTTATGGCGAAAAAATATAAAAAATACTCCCTGGTATAATCTATAAAGGAGCCCAATTGTTTTGGGCTCTTTTTCATTTAAACAAAGTTGCTCAACACCACCACACCGATTAACCCCATTACAGACACAATGGTTTCCATGAGCGACCAAGATAAAAATGTATCCTTCAGCGATACCTTAAAATATTCCTTGAACATCCAGAAACCGGTATCGTTTACATGCGAAAAGAAAACGCTGCCGGAACCAATGGCCAGTATCATTAGATTGGCATCTGTATGTAAACCGGGCATCATTGGCGCTATAATGCCTGCAGCAGTTAATCCTGCTACGGTGGCAGAACCAAGGCAAACCCTTATGATAGCTGCTATCAGCCAGCCTAATACGAGGGGGTTAATGTGTAAAGTGCTAAAATAAGTTGCAATGGAAGCGCTGGCATTGCTATCAACCAATACCTGTTTTAATGCGCCGGAGGCGCCAATGATCAAGATGATCATGGTTATATCTTTAATGCCATTTTCGAACACCTGCATCAGGCTTTTAATGCTTTTGCCCTGCTTTATTCCCAATGTAAAAAGTACCACCAGCAATGATAGGGTCATTAAAATAGAAGGCTCATTCAGAAAGTTGGTGGCCTGTTGTACTTGCGGTTGATTGGGAAATACAAATGCTATGGCGGAGGTAATGATCAATAAAAAAATGGGCAGCATGGCAGAGAGCAAACTATTAAAAAAGCCAGGCAGGTTTTGCGCCAATGGTTGCTCGTCTGTCAATACCAGTGGTTCCAGCGTAGTGATCTTTTTTAATGTTTTGGAAAAGATGGGGCCGGCTAATATAACAGAAGGAATGGCTACCAGCATGCCGTATAAAAAAGTTTTGCCCATGCTGGCATGCAGCGATATTACCAGCGAAACCGGTGCAGGATGGGGCGGCAAAAAACTGTGTGCTACGGAAAGGGATGCCAGCATTGGAATGGCAATGTACACTGCAGGTAATTTGTATTGGTACACCAGGCTGAAAATGATGGGTATCACCAGCACAAAGCCAACATTATAAAACAGTGGAATGCCGATGGCTAAACCTGTAAACATCAGTCCCCACTGCAAATATTTTTTGCCGAAGGCATTCATGGTTTTATCGGCAATCACTTTGGCAGCGCCACTTTCTGCGACCAGCTTACCAATCATGGCACCGGCAGATAAA
>CAXTPJ010000468.1:0-3731 GCA_964245855.1 uncultured Ferruginibacter sp.
GTACTAAGAGAATTTTTGATTTCATATTTATTATTTTATCTGATTAATGATGCAAAGCTCACATTAACCTTAGCTAATAAATAATGAAAAACAAAGGAAGAAGTATAAAAATCAAAGGTGGGCTAATCTAACTGACTTTGGTATTTGACCTGTTTTCTTCTTGAAGAAGTTGTTGAAGTATGTAGGATATTCAAAACCAAGGGCATAAGCAATTTCAGATATGCTCCAATTAGTGTGTTGTAACAGTGCTTTAGCTTCACTTATAATCCGGTCTGCTATGTGAGCAGTGGTAGGTTTGCCGGTAACTTCTTTTACTGCACTGTTTAAATAATTGACGTGAACGAACAAATTCTTTGCAAAATCCTGTGCTGTTTTTAACTCCAATGGTTGCTCTGTATTTTCAATAGGAAATTGACGTTCTAATAGTTCCAAAAAAACAGCCGTGATACGTTCCGACGCATTTGCCTTTTTTGGTTGGTCTACCGTAGGCTGCATTTTAACAGCTTCATGAATAATGAGGTTTATATAGTTACGGATTGCTTCATCTTTAAAAGCGTAGTCACTTTTCTGTTCTGCAAGCATCCGCTTAAATACACGAATAATAAATTCTTTTTGCTCTTCATCTAACTTCAAAATAGGTGTGCCGCCAAGTTTGAATAAAGGGGATTGCAGAAGGCTTTCAGAGCGGTCGCCTAATTTTAAAAATTCTTCTGTAAAGAGACAGGTGTAACCGCTGAAGTTTGGGGAAACAGGCTCACAGGAATAAGGAATGTTGGGATTGCCAAAAAACAAAAAGCTATCATCAGTTTCTAAACTTTTATCCGCATAATTCCTGTGGTCAAGTTGATTTTATAAAAATCTTTTCGACTATAAGTGTGACCAGAATTAGCCTCATTGTCTATTTCTTAAACCTTAAAGCCCCTCAGCTTTAATTCGGTATTGAAATCTGAAGTTTGCCGAACTACCTGATTGTTCATAGCACAAAGTAAGAAAATCAAATGAAATAATTTTTATAAAATAGTTCAAGCTGTAGCAGTCACATCAAGTCAGGCTTATTTGCAACGCACACAAAGCCAACCTTGCAAAAGAGCCTGCCTTTGTTTTTTTCCAGTTAGGAGTTTCCAATCTAATCTTATATTTTAGTCAGGTGCTGATGAAATTATCAATTATGTGACTACGCCTGATTGGGCAAAAGAAGTTCAGCGATTAACCAATGGCAAAGGTGCAGATCAACTGTTAGAGGTTATTGGTGGTGAAGGACTGAATGATTCAGTAAGCTACTAAAGTAACAGGACAGATTGCTTTGACAGGTTTTTTGACAGGACAAAGCACTAATTTAAATTTAATGCGGGTTATTTTTAAACAAACTAAAATCCAGGGCATTGCAGTAGGCCACCGAAGAGCATTTGAAGAAATGAATAAAGCATTTGATGAGTACAGCATTAAGCCAGTAATTGATACAGTGTACTCCTTTGAACAAGCGCATGAAGCCTACCAGCATTTAGGGAAAGGTGCTTTTGGAAAGATTGTTATTAAAATTGGGTAAGTATCAACAGATGGTGAAATTTCCTGAATATACAATCAACATTTTATTAAATAGAAAGTATGAACAAAAAAATCCGAGTGGGTATTATTGGATTGGGTGGATGGGCAAAGTATGGACACATACCTGTAGGTGTAACTACCGGACCGAGTACATTAATTGTATTGAATATCGCAATTTAACTACTGATGTCCCAATATCTTCATCTGATAGAACAAAAGGTTTTGTTGGGTCACCCGTTTAATCATACTTTAACTGGCAGTTGATACAGAAAAAACTTCTTCGTTTTGTTTTACCGCAGTAGCTTTTAACCAAGGGCAAGTTGCACCTTAAGCAAAGTTTCTTGGTATGTGCCAGCCAGTGCTTTTTTAATTCAAAGGATCTCTTCCATTTTAAAAAATCAAAGCTATAACTGCGGGCCTGTTTGATTAGCTTAGTGAGCAGTGGGGCCGGCAATTTTCCGACCAGCGACTCCGGGTGGACATAGATGCGGTAGAGTACTTCGTTTTTAATGATGTTTCCAACACCCGAAAAAATTTGCTGATCCAGCAATGCATCACAGACCATCGTTGTTGGTATAGCTTTTAGTTTTTGCCGGGCATTCGGAACGCTGAAGCTGTCACTCATAATATCAGCTTCCCAATCGTATGTGCCAGTAGGATTATACACAAATTTCACTGAACAGGTATAAAAATAAACAGTGTGTTTACCGATGTAAAGGCCAAGGCGAATCCGTTCGTCCGGTTTGGTTTGTTCATCGACACTATAGGAGCCAAACATCAAAAAATGTATCCGGATCACCGGTCCTTTTGAGTAAGAATAAATAGCTGCTTGCCCCAGGTTTTAACATCTGCAATGCGTTTATTATTCAACAGCGACATATCTATTTTGGCGTTGCCGGTAGCCAGTTTGATTTGTTTGTTTTTAAAAGTTTCCAGTATTTCCCTGGCAATAACTAAACTGGGTCCCTCGGGCATGTGTATTTTTTAATAACGAGATGAAAAATAAAAGTAATCGGCAGGCTATGGAAAAACAAACGGCATGCCACAGGGCAGGGAATTGGCATCAGCAATAAAAACCCACAAAAAAATAAACAGAGGTACCTACCATAGTCTGGCCAGTTATCGGGAATACTTTTGTTGGCATGTGAGATAAGCACATAGTTGTTGATTGACTTAGACAAGTTATTTTAGATAAAAATTAGTTTAATATACAAAATCCGATTAAGCAGAATAATTATTAATGTGCCTTAAATCAAACAAGGTGCTTGCATACTTGCCACTTTTAAAAGTTAACAAACATTCCAGGCTATATAGTTTCTATCTTTATTAATTGAAACCTCATTATGACTAATAACATCTTCAGAAAAAATATTGTTCCGGAAAATGAACCCAAACGCCTCGAGGCGCTGCAACGGTATAAAATAGTAAATACGTCAAAAGAAAGAGTTTTTGATCATATAACGCAATTGGCAAAAGATATTTTCAATGTGCCGATCGCAAGAATTTCTGTGGTAGATGCTGAGCAGGTTTTTTTTAAAGCTGCCGTTGGAATGGGGGATGCTGTAATGGCACCCAGGAATGAAAGCATGTCTTCACTTGTTGTATTAAATGAAGACGTTACAGTGTTTGAAAACACAGAAACTGAAGACCTGCTTTCCTTCCATCCAGATATAAATGGTGGTTTAAATATGCAGTTTTATGCCGGGGCTCCTTTGAAGAGTGACGATGGCTATTTAATTGGCGCTTTGTCAATTATTGATAACAAGCCAAGACGGTTTAGCGAGCAGGAAAGAACTGTACTTGCAGGCCTTGCTTTTTTAGTGATGGAAGCAATTGAACTGAGGTTAACTGCCATTAAGGAACTGGAAGTTCATCATCAACTTAACCTGGAACTGCAGTCACAGCAGGAAGAGCAGCAGGCTATCAATGAAGAGTTGGCTGCTACAAATGAAGAGTTATCTGCATCACAGGATGATTTAATGAACTCCAACACCGCCCTTGCTGCAAGCGAATTTCAATTCAGGGCATTGGTGATGCATGCCCCGGTAAGTATCTGCCTTATCTCTGCAACGAATTTACAAATTAGCCAGGTCAACGACAGTTATCTCCAGTTGGTGGGAAAAAAGCGGGAGGAATTCGAAAATAAAACCATTTGGGAAGCTGTACCGGAGGCAGCCGAAATGTAT
>CAXTPJ010000469.1:0-3724 GCA_964245855.1 uncultured Ferruginibacter sp.
AGAAACAGTGGAAGCAGGCAATGGATTGGAATCAGTAGAATACCTGTTGAAAAATCCTGTTGACCTGGTACTTATGGATATTCAAATGCCGGTAATGAACGGCTTTGAAGCAGCAGGGGTAATTCGCCAAAAGATCAGCAAAACGCTGCCGGTAATCGCTTTAACAGCCAATGCCATTAAAGGTGATAAAGAAAAATGTATCGCCGCAGGTATGAACAATTACCTGGCAAAACCATTTAAAGAAGAAGACCTGATGAAGATGATATCCGGCATGCTAAAAACAAATGGCTCCCTGGGTACAGCTAAGAAAATAGAGGTGGCAACAGAAGAAAAAGAAGTTGCTTACTACGATATCAGCGAAATAAAAACCATCAGCCGGGGCAACGAAGCGTTCATTAATAAAATGCTGAAAATGTTTGTAGATCAGATACCGGTACACTTGCAGGAAATGAAACAGCATTTTCAACAAAATGAATTGGTTACGGTTGGTGAAATAGCGCACCGTATAAAACCAACCATTGATAACATGGGTATTGTATCTTCCAAAGCAACCATTCGTGAAATTGAAAAGATCGGTAAAACCGGCGAAGACAATGGCAACCTTGCAGCGCTGCTTAAAAAAGTAAAAACGGACGTGGGCAACGCCGTAGCAGCCATCAAAAAAGATTTTAACCTTTAATAAAAAAACCTTTCTCTAAAAAGAAAGGTTTTTTTGTGCGGCAAAGGAGATTCGAACTCCCACACCCTTTCGGGCGCTACCACCTCAAAGTAGTGCGTCTACCAATTTCGCCATCGCCGCATTCAATTGTAGTTGCATAAAAAATAAGGTGGCTGCAAATGTAAATGATTTAACCAAAACAGAAAAGGCTGGCGTAAAACTATTATTTCTTCAATACAATCCTGAAAGTAGTACCCTTGCCCGGCTCAGATTGTTTTACAAACAAATCGCCTTTATGGTATTGCTCAATAATCCTTTTTGCTAAACTTAAACCTAATCCCCAACCTCTTTTTTTAGTAGTAAAACCGGGTTTAAAAACCTCGGCAATGTTCTGTTTGCTGATGCCTTTTCCGGTGTCGGTAATATCGATAACCACCTGCGTAGTTTCATCTTTAATATTAATGCTGATGCTGCCTTTTCCTTCCATTGCATCCAGTGCATTCTTCAATAAATTTTCAATCACCCAATCAAACAATGGCCCGTTTACCATGGCCGTAACATCGGTAGCGCCATTGGTGTTTACAGAAAAATTTACTTTCTCCGGCGCCCTTCTTTTTATGTAACCCACCATTTCGTTTATCTGGTTAATGATGTTCATTTCCACCAGTTGCGGCGTGCTGCCGATCTTGCCAAAACGGTCACTCACTAATCTTAACCGGTCTACATCTTTTGCCATTTCTGTAACTATCTTTTCATTGCTGTTGCTTTCTTTCAGCAACTCAACCCAGCCTTGTAAAGAGGAGAGTGGCGTACCTAATTGATGTGCTGTTTCTTTTGCCATGCCGGCCCACACCTGGTTCTGCGTTGATTTATTGCGGGTAGAAATAGTGATCAGTGTAACCAGTATAAACAACGCAACTATGAACAATTGCACCAAAGGATAATAACTTACCTCTTTCAGCAATTTAGATTCACCAAAATAATAATGGTTTACGATCAATGGGTCTTTGCTGATCTCCACTTTAATGGGCGCATGCTGGCTTTTAAATTCCTGCACCAGTTCCCGCAGGTAATTGCTGTCATTTTTTATAGCATTCGTATCAAGGTTCAGGCCTTCGCCTGAGGGGTTATCTTTTTCATCTGTTTCAATAATGGGTATATCAGTGTTGTGCGTAGTAATGGTATTGGTCAGGTCAATCGCTGCCTGTTCAGTAGCCACCGCCCTCGTCTTTAAAGATTGTATCCACACATCCACTTTTTCCCTTTCATCCCGGGCAATTTTTTTTGAGAGGTAATTTGAGTAAAAAATAGTGCCGGTAACAATGGCAATCGCAATCAACCCAAGACCGGTACGCCAGTTAAATAATTGAGTAAACATGAAATAAAAATACACAATAACAGGCTATTGAACCATTAATTTGATTATGTTCCAGGCAGCAGTAAGTTAATTAAGCTTTATAGGCGTCGCACTCTTGTACTGCAGTTTTTTATTCGGCTTTTTAAATATTCCATCAATGTAAATAATGCAATTACAAGCAGTGAAAACCTCAAATGCTTAACCTGCATCAATAAATGATTTATGTTTGTAAAAATCTGCCGACAGTATTTGACGTTGTAATAATAATGAGCCAGTCGTTTCACCCCATTCCAGTTAGTGATCCATCAAACATGCCATTGGTAGCAGTGGTGATATTAAACTGGAACGGAAAAAAATACCTGCAGCAGTTTCTTCCCGCTTTATTGGCTTCAGGTTACAGTAACAAAAAAATCATCGTGGCCGACAATGCCAGTACCGATGATTCCATCACTTTTTTGCAGCAACAATTTCCTTCTGTTCAAATCATCCGCAACGCCAGCAATGAAGGCTTTGCCAAAGGATATAATTCAGCCCTAAAGAAAGTGTCAGCAGATTATTATGTATTACTCAACAGTGACGTAGAAGTTACGGAAGATTGGATAGCACCCATCATTTCCCTAATGGAAAAGGATGCTTCCATCGCTGCCTGTCAGCCTAAAATAAAAGCCTACAACAACAAAAAAGAATTTGAATACGCCGGTGCCAGCGGCGGCTGGCTCGATGAGTTTGGTTATCCTTTTTCAAGAGGACGGATATTTGATTTTGTGGAGGAAGATAAAGGGCAATATGAAGAAATGGAACCATGTTTTTGGGCCAGTGGTGCTGCCCTTTTTATCCGTGCTAATTTATATCATAGCACAGGTGGCTTAGATGAATATTTTTTCGCTCACCAGGAAGAGATCGATCTGTGCTGGCGTTTGCAACTGGCCGGCTATAAAATTTATGTGCATCCAAAATCTGTGGTGTACCATATTGGCGGCGGCACCTTGCCAAAAGAGAACAACCTGAAAGTGTTTTTAAACTTCCGTAACAACCTCATCATGCTGGCAAAAAACTTAACCCTGTCAGAAGCCGTTTGGAAAATTCCCATGCGGATGATGCTGGATGCAGTGGCTGCCTGGAAAGGTTTGGCCGGTGGCAGCGGGGGATATTTTATTGCCATTTCAAAAGCCCATATTTATTTTATTTTATGGCTGTTGCTGTATAAAAAAAGATCGGTTTTTCCTGCAGTTAAACAGGGCCAATTGTATGGTTTTTATAAGGGCTCTGCAGTTTGGCAACATTTTGTAAAAAGGAAAACAAAGTTTTCAGAAATTGTTATTGATAAATAATTTTTTTTCACACCCAAGCCTTATTTTTGCAACCGAAAATTGACTGTATGCAACCAGAAATAATTGATGATACGCACAAAGATTTTGCCCACAACTGGGTTTCTTCTTCCCGTTTTCTTTTCTACTGCCAGGTGTTTTTATTGGTAGCTTTTATTTTAGGCGGCTGCTATAGTTTATATGCTCACCGTTACAAAGGCAAGCCGGAAGTAGCCGTGCCGGAAAGCACCCAGTACAATCCAAAATATAAATAAAATAATTTTGGTTTTATAAGGTTAACTCCCTTATTTTTGCAATCCCAAAATAATTAGTTCTTTAATTCATTCTGAAGCAACACTTCAGATTCACAAGCGGAAGTAGCTCATTTGGTAGAGCACGACC
>CAXTPJ010000470.1:0-3716 GCA_964245855.1 uncultured Ferruginibacter sp.
AAGGTTTAGTAAAAGAAGTGATGGGCGAAATGAAAAATGTGGCGGCAGACAAGAAAAAAGAATTCGGCCAGTTGCTGAACGAATTCAAATTATTTACCGAAGCCAAATACGAAGAGTTAAAAGCGGCTACAGGCAGTGAAAACAAGTCGGCTGCGGCTGAACTGGACCTTAGCTTACCCGGTGACCCGTTGCCACTGGGCAGCCGCCACCCAATCAGTTTGGTGCGCAACCAGATTGTTTCCATTTTTCAGCGCCTTGGTTTTGCCGTGGCAGAAGGGCCGGAAATTGAAGACGACTGGCACAACTTTACTGCCTTGAATTTACCGGAAAACCATCCTGCCCGTGACATGCAGGATACCTTTTATATCTCTCAAAACCCAGACTGGTTATTGCGTACACATACCTCCAGCGTTCAGGTGAGGGAAATGGAAAAAGGCAAACTGCCGATCCGCATTATTTGCCCGGGAAGGGTTTACAGGAATGAAACCATCAGCGCCAGGGCGCATTGCTTTTTTCACCAGGTAGAGGGTTTGTACATAGCCGAGAATGTTTCTTTTGCCGACCTGAAACAAACCCTGTACTTTTTTGTGCAGGAAATGTTTGGTAAAGATTTTAAAGTACGCTTTCGTCCGAGCTATTTTCCTTTTACAGAACCGAGTGCAGAAATGGATGTTACCTGTATGATCTGCGGTGGCAAGGGGTGCAACGTTTGTAAACATACCGGTTGGGTAGAAATCTTGGGCTGCGGCATGGTACATCCGAATGTATTGGACAACTGCGGCATCGACAGTAACAAATACACCGGCTTTGCATTTGGCATGGGCATTGAACGCATCACCATGTTGAAATACCAGATAAAAGACCTTCGCCTGTTTAGTGAAAACGATGTTCGTTTTTTACGGCAGTTTACCGGTGCGGTATAAATTTTTTAAAGCACCTGATTTTTAAATAGCCCGGTTATTGTAACCGGTTTTTATTTACCCGTCAGGTCAATTTGTAAAGTTTTCCCCTTTGCGACTGATTATTCGGGGGAAAATGCTACTTTAGGAGTCGTCAAAAATTTCATCCTAACAATCTTCTTAAACTAATTGCTTTTCGCATGAAAAAATTACACATTTTAGCAGGTACTGCACTTGCCATGCTGTTGTTTGTAAACAGCGCCCGTTCACAAAATGTTGGTATCGGCACTGTATCACCTGATGCAAGCGCAAGGCTTGATATCACTGCATCCAACAAAGGGTTACTGATACCAAGGGTTGCGCTTAATGGCCTCAATGATGCCACTACCGTTCCTTTACCAGCCAACACATTGATAGTATATAATACCAATGATGCGATCGGTACCGGCTTTTATTATAACAGTGGCTCTCCCAATGCAGCAGTATGGGTTAAATTTCAAACCGGCAGTGGCGGTGGTGGCGGCAATGGCTGGAGCCTGACCGGTAATGCAGGAATAGACAGTACTATTAATTTTTTGGGTACTACGGATGCTCATTCCTTAGCATTCAGGGTAAACAACGGGCCGGCAGGTATGCTTGGGGCTGAAGGCGGTATCGCTTTAGGACGTGGAGCAAACAGTTTAAATATTACTGCTCCAAGTGTGATCGCTATTGGCGACAGTGCTTTATTTAACAACGAAGACAGTTTTCAGCTTGCCATTGGTAGCCAGGCACTGTTCAGCAATACCACCGGCTCTGAGAACACAGCAATTGGTGAATTAAGTATGGTTAACAACACAACAGGGGGTGCGAATGTAGGAGTTGGACGTTTTGCGCTGGCTTTGAATGATACTGGTTTTTTCAATACCGGGATAGGATACCAGGCCCTTTTATCCAATGTCGCAGACCGCAACACCGGTATTGGCTGCTTTGCTTTAAACAGTAATAGTTCCGGCCGTTTTAATACCGGCATCGGGATGCAGACTTTATTTCTGAATGAAACGGGCTGGGGCAATACCGGCAGTGGTTTTAGGTCGCTGGTACAAAACAGTGATGGCGATTTTAACGTGAGCGCAGGCTTTCAATCTATGTTTTCCAACACACTCGGATCGCTTAATACCGCTAACGGTATGAATTCGCTGATAAATAACACCACGGGTAACCGTAACACGGCCATTGGCCACAATGCATTAACCGCAAACATCACCGGAAGCTTCAATACTGCCATTGGTGATTCAACCAATTTTTTAGGATCCACAGCGCTTAACAATACCACTACTATCGGAAACGGTGCGCTGGTGGCTGCCAACAATACCATTTCACTTGGCAACACTGCAATTACTGCTATCAGGGGACAGGTTGGCTTTAGCACTTTTAGTGATGGCCGTTACAAAAAAGATGTAGAAGAGAATGTAAAAGGGCTTGATTTCATTTTAAAACTACGCCCGGTAACCTATCACTATGATTTTGAAAAAATGAGGAATGAAAATTATAATGGTGTAGCTAATGTTAACCATTCATCTTTGCAAATGAGCAGCCTGTCAAATACCAAATCAGTTAAGGGCAGGTTAGTTCCGGGATCGAACGCAGTTTCTGGCATGATCGGCAACAGGCCTTTTAACAATAAGAATGATGCATCGCTTGCTGCTTATTACGAAGAAGTAAAAAAGAATGATGGCATCCGCTACACCGGTTTTATTGCACAGGAAGTAGAAGCTACCGCTAAAAAAACAGGCTTCGATTTCAGTGGTGTTGATAAACCACAGAATGCCAACGACCACTATGCGTTGCGTTATGCAGAGTTTGTGGTACCGCTGGTAAAAGCCATACAGGAACAACAGGCATTGATTGATGCACAAAACAAAAAAATAGAAGAGCTAACCAAACGGTTGGAAAAAATAGAAAAGCAATAATTTTAGTGAAGCCTCCCAAAAACGGGAGGCTTTATTTTTTTAGATCAAGTTGGCGGCAGTTATTATTTTTGACAGATGGCGAAGAAAATTTGCGTGGTGGGAGCAGGCACAATGGGCAGTGGTATTGCGCAGGTAACAGCGCAGGCCGGCTTTACAACCCTGCTGTTTGATTTGAATATTGAAGTGCTTGACAAAGCAAAAGCAGGCATTGCCACAAGCCTTGAGTTGCTGGCAACAAAACAAAAAATATCGGTTGAAGAAAGCGCTGCCATTTTTCAGCGCATCCAATTTGTAAACAACCCGCAGGATTGTGTGGCAGATATTTTTATTGAAGCCATCATTGAAAAAACAGAGGCCAAAGTTTCTTTATTCAATCAACTGGCGGCTATCAATTCTGATGATGCCATCTTTGCCAGTAATACTTCTTCTCTTTCTATATCAGCCATACAAAAAGATATTATTCACCCGGAACGGGTTGCCGGTATGCATTTTTTTAACCCGGCACCGGTTATGAAACTGGTGGAAGTAGTACAGGGCGAATCAACCAGCGATGCAACTGCACAAACCGTTTATGCATTATGTAAACAATTGAGTAAAACACCAGTGCTTTGCAAAGATGCGCCGGGTTTTATTGTGAACCGGGTCGCCAGGCATTATTACCTGCAGGCTATGAAACTGGTAGAACAGGGTATTGCTACTATTGAATCTGTTGATGCCATCATGGAAGCAACCGGTTTTAAAATGGGCCCTTTTAAACTGATGGACCTGATTGGTATGGACATTAACCTGGCCGTATCACAATCATTGTACGATGCCTTTAATGAAGAAGAAAGATTTAAACCATCGGCCATACAAAAAGATAAAG
>CAXTPJ010000471.1:0-3711 GCA_964245855.1 uncultured Ferruginibacter sp.
TTGGCTCTGTGATATTGATGCTGCTCTATTTCGGCATCATGTTCCGACTGATATTTTTAGCCGAGCGGCAGCGGAGTACTTTTAGCAGGGTGTACATTTACTGCGTTACCGGCATTTTGTTTTTCCACGTTGCATTGAATGTTTGCATGACCCTGGGCATTGCACCATCACCGGGTATTACTTTGCCGTTGCTGAGCTATGGCGGTTCTTCCTTGGTAACATTCACCATCCTGTTATTTATTGCCATCAAGTTGGATGCAGACAGGCAGATGGTATTGAGGTAAAGGCCGCCCCCATCCCCTAAAGGGGAGTTTGACCCATTATTTTTATAAGCTCTTTTCAAGTAGCTTTGTTCTGAATCTCACTTTAATAAACACACTCTGCATAGTCAGAGTTTAAAGCCCCTTTAGGGGTTTGGGGCAGCATGAAAATAATTCCACTGAGCGAAGGCGCTTTCACAATAGATAAGACAAAACAATTCGTTCCTTTCAATACGGATAGGGATGACCTGCAGCAACGGCCAACGGGTAGTTTACTGGTAGAAATTCAGCCGTTTTGTATTGTTACAGACAACGACATTTTGGTGATCGATGCAGGGCTTGGTTTCAGCAATCCGGATGGCACATTGCAAATACACCAAAACCTGATGGACAACGGCATCAACCCAATGGAAGTTACCAAAGTGCTGATGAGCCATTTGCACAAAGACCATTCTGGTGGTATCTGCAAAAAAGACCCCATCCTCAATCAAAAATTCTTCAGCTTTGCCAATGCCACTTATTATGTAAATAAAGATGAATTTGCTTTTGCTTCAACAAAAGGAAATCTCTCTTATCATCCCGAAGATTTTGATATCCTGGCTTCTTCCGACAAAGTAATTTTTACAGAAGGCAACGGAAAAATTGATGAGTATATCCGTTACGAAGTAACCGGTGCCCATTGCCCATACCACCAGGTTTTTTGGATTGAAGAGGCAGGTGAAACTATTTTCTTTGGTGGAGACGATGCCCCTCAACTGCAGCAAATGAAAAGCCGCTTCATTGCAAAATATGATTTTGATGGAAAGAAATATATGGAGCTACGGCAGCAATGGTGGCAGCAGGGACAAGAAGAAAAATGGACTTTTTTATTTTATCACGATATCAAAACGCCGGTATTGTCTTTCTGATAAAAGTACATGAAAGGCAGGCAATTATTTCTTAATCCCCGGCACTTCCACAAACTTGATCAGCATTGCACTATCGCTGTTACGGGCAAGCACATACGCATTTTGTTTGCCAACTATAACAGGTTTAACATGACGTACCTGGCCCCTTACAGTTAATCCATTGATTGTTTCTGCTATAAAGTTTCCCTGTCCTTTATTGATAAGCACCGTTCCAAAATCTGCATCATACCTTCCCATCTCAATATTCGGATCATAGTAGTTTCCCATCATCAAAATATCCGGCAGGTTATCATTGTTTGCATCAACTATTACTGCATCTTTCATGGAAGAAAACTGTGCCTCCATCGGCAATGCTTTTGCTTCAAACTGCAGGTTGCCTTTGTTGATGAGGATGGCGCTCGACATATAATTGGCCGTCCATTTAGTAGCTGCCTCCAGTTTTTCAGGAGTAAATAATTCCTGCAAGGTTGCTTTTGCAAAATCTCCTGCATATAAAAATTTCTTTTTCAATATGGGCATTTGCTTTTCCAGTTCTGCCTTGTTGGCAAAAGGAATTTCTTTTCCCTCAAGATAGTATGTAAGCACCTGCTCTTTTTTTCCATTGCCATCAAAGTCATTGAAATACAAATGGAGCGGTTCTTTATCAGAAGCTTTTAAGCGGCTGTTCAAACCTAAGTTTCCGGCGATAATATCGATATCACCATCATTATCAATATCAACCGGCAATATAAAATTCCACCAGCCATTTTTATCGGTCAGCACTTTTTTAGTAAGCTTTCCTTTATCATTGATGAATGCATCAATACCGCCCCATTCCAATGAAAGCAGCAAATCCTTGTCCCCATCTTTATCAATATCAAACCACAAACCCTGTGTTACAAAACCAACGAAAGCAAGATCAGGTGCGTTGCTTTTCGTAACATCAATGAATTTTCCTGTTTTGTCATTCATCAACAAATAAGACTGTGGCGCCTGGCCATATTCCCAGGGTACAGCCCTTCCACCAATGAACAGGTCAACAAATCCATCACCATTAAAATCATAAGGTGCAACAGTTGAAGCGGTGAGATACAAATTGCTGAAAGCATTTTCTTCTTTTGTAAAATTTGCTTTGCCATCGTTCAGGTAAACTCTGGGCGTGTTATGAAACTCACTGCCAAAAAATTCATTACCACCACTGGCAACAATAAGATCTATATGGCCATCATTGTTCACATCAGCAAAACAGGCATCTGTATTTTCATAAAGACTGTCTTTAATAAAAGCAGGCTGCTCACTGCGGATAAATTTTCCTGATGTTTGCTGGAGCATTAAAGCCGGTTGCTGGTTCCTGGATGAGCCGATGAATATATCATCCAGCCCATCATGGTTAACGTCGCCAATTGCCAGTGCAGGGCCTTCGGTTGAAACCATGTGCGGAATCAATGGCTCCCTGTCAAACTCAGCAAACTGGTTTTCCTGGTGCAGGTAATTAAAATTGGTAGCTGCAGTAATATCTTCCATTGCATTACCGGTTTTCTTTATGGCATTTGTCAATTGACTGTAATTGAATAGCGGTAAACCTTTTTGATAAGTAAAACTGATGCTTGATTTATTGGCAGGAAGATCGATGTGCTGGAATGAATTATCCGGCCAGATCAATAAGACAGAATCGAATTTGCTGTTGGCAGTGCCGATCAACAAAGGCGTTTCCATACTCGACAGAAATCCTTTTACCGGGTATTTTTCATACGTCCTCGTTTCGTTTTTCGCATATACTATCACTCTTGCACCAAGTGCATGAATATTTTTTTCATTACCTTTTAAAGTGATACTTACCGAAGATGTTTTAGCAGGCTGGCTTGTTTTGTTTTCATACACCAATGCTGCGGCATCAATATTATTCACCACAATATCCACGTCGCCATCATTATCCAAATCCGCATACACGGCACCGTTAGAGAAGGTAGGATCATTACCCTGGATGCGTTTGTCTTCATCGGTAAACGACAGGTTGCCGTTATTGTGGTAAAACTTATTGGGCAGTTTTATTTCAGGAAATTTGTTGATGAGCGCCAAATCTTTTCCCTGCATATTGTTGTCACGGATCATCTGCTGAATCTCTCCGTTGGTAACAAAATTGATATAGTCAATATCATTCATGCGCTTGGGAATGCCGTTGGAAATGAAAAGATCTTTCAGTCCGTCATTATCAAAGTCAACCCAAAGCGGCGCCCATGACCAATCTGTTGCAGCAACGCCGCTGTACAAGCCGATTTCGCTGAACATATTGTTGCGGCGGTTATACTGTAAGTTATTACGGGTGTACTGATGAGAATAACCGGCGCTGATCTTATAATTGAATATGTCCAGGGCATCTTCGCCCAGCGATCTTTTTAAAATATATGGATCGGATGGCAACATATCCATGGAGATAATTTCAGGATATGCATCGTTGTTAATATCTGCAACATCAACACCCATAGAGAACTGGCTGGTGTGCATCATCCGCTCTTCGCCTGTCTCTTTAAAAGTGCCGTTGTGCTGGTTGATGTAGAGGTAAT
>CAXTPJ010000472.1:0-3691 GCA_964245855.1 uncultured Ferruginibacter sp.
ACCTCGATCCATCGGTGCCGGAAGATGTTGCTTTTGCAGATAGCCGCATTAGACCGGAGACAATCGCTGCAGAAGATATTTTGCATGATATGGGCGTATTCAGCATGATGAGCAGCGACAGCCAGGCAATGGGAAGGGTAGCGGAAGTAATTACCAGGACATGGCAAACTGCCCATAAAATGAAAGTGCAAAGAGGCGCCCTGCCGGAAGATGAAGGAAAAGAAAATGATAACTACCGGGTAAAAAGATATGTGAGCAAATACACCATCAATCCAGCCATTAGCCATGGTATCAGTGAATATGTGGGTTCTATTGAGCCCGGGAAAATGGCAGACATTGTTTTATGGAAACCGGCCATGTTTGGCGCCAAACCGGAAATGATGATCAAAGGCGGGATGATCATCGCATCTAAAATGGGCGATCCCAATGCATCTATCCCAACGCCCCAGCCTGTAATTTACCGTCACATGTTTGGTGCTGCCGGTAAGGCATTGCATAACACTTGTGCTACGTTTGTATCCAAAGTATCGCTTGAAAAAAATATTGTGCAACAGTATGGTTTACAAAAGATGATTTTGCCGGTGAAGAACTGCCGTAACATTGGAAAGAAAGATTTGATTCACAATGATGCTACACCACAGATTGATGTAAACCCGGAAAACTATGAAGTAAAAGTTGATGGTGTGCACATTACCTGCGAACCGTTGAAAGAATTACCGTTAACGCAACGGTATTTTTTATTTTGAGATAGAAACGCTGATTAGTCGGTTTTAAAGCCGAATAAACAACTGTAGTACAAGAGTGATTATTCTTTCCTTTCCCCAAAAGGAAAGAATAACAAAATCATATTTGCCAATGAAGTTCAATAGCATTTCTGAAGCTGGTAACAAAATCAAATCAATAACTTGAGAAGCCTATAAATTTTTTTGATGTTAATACAACATAAAATTGGATCGATTGACGACTTTGATCTTAAGCAAAAAAAAGTTGACTGGCTTTATCTTGAATGGCATGAAGCCAGGAAAAGAATTTTAAGAAAAACAACTCAAGCCGGGAAAGAAATCGCCATCAAATTTTTAAATGAAAACCCGGAGCTAACAGAGGGTGATGTACTGTTTGCTGATGAAAAAACCGTTATTGCTGTGTCCATTCAAACCTGTGACTGTATTGTAATTCAGCCCAAAAATATGTTTGAGATGGCGAGTATCTGTTATGAGATTGGCAACAAGCACCTGCCTTTGTTTTATGAAGCAGATGAGTTGCTGGTCCCTTTCGAAATGCCTTTGTTCAAGTTATTATATGCACAGGGCTACACAATAAAAGAAGAAAAAAGAAAATTGTTACAACCGTTAAAAACAACGGTTTCGCCGCATGGCAGCGATAGCAATAGTTTGTTTTCCCGTATCATGAAACTAACCAATACTGCCTGATGGATATTTCCCTGTTATCACTTTTGCATTTATCTGACCCTACTTTACCGATTGGTGGCTTCTCTCATTCGGCCGGGTTAGAAACATATGTTCAACAAAATATTGTAAAGGATAAAGCAACCGCCAGGGCATTCATAACGGAAATGCTTAGCCGAAATATGCAGTTCAATGATGCAGCTTTTGTCTCGCTCGTTTTTAACGCTGCGATGGAAAATGATCTTGAAAAAATTTTGGAATTAGATGCAGCCTGCACTGCTGTAAAATTGCCGGTAGAGATGCGCCAGGCAAGTAAAAAATTGGGTACAAGATTATTAAAGATATTTCAATCACAATTGAACAATGAATTGATTATTGCTTATAATAAATGCCTGCAGGCACAAAAAGCGAATGGAAATTATTGCATTGTATTTGGCCTTGTTGCCCATGCCTTGAACATTCAAAAACAGGATGCACTGTATGGCTTTTACTACAACGCAGCAGCAGGCTTTGTAACCAACAGCGTTAAACTAATTCCGCTTGGGCAGCAGGATGGGCAGGAAATACTGTTTTCGCTATTGCCATTGATGCAGCAACTGGCAGCCCAATCTATGCAGTCCGCTAAAGATCTGCTGGGGCTTTGTTGCACCGGCTTCGACATCCGTTGTATGCAGCACGAGCAATTGTATTCAAGGCTTTATATGTCGTAATGAAAATAAAAATTATATTTTTGAGCGAAACAAAAGATACCTTAAAAACTAACTGCAATGTTTGAGTTCGCTTCAAATTATTATTATGTCATTTTGGGTCTGCAAGCCATTTGTGCCCTCCATTGTATCCGGAAAGGAACACAAAACAAATGGATATGGCTCATTGTTTTTTTGCCGTTTATTGGCTGCATCGCTTACATCTTTACAGAAATATTTACCCGGCGTGATATGGAAAATGTGCAGGCAGGTGCCGGTTCTATTTTTAATCCTTCCGGCAAAATAAAAAAGCTGCAGGAAAATCTTCGCTTTAGGGATACGTTCGACAACCGGCTTGCCCTGGCGGATGCTTACCTTGCGGCTGCACAGTTCGACAGCGCCATTGCTTTGTACGAGCAAAGCCTGGTAGGCGCTTTCTCCGAACATGAGCATGGCAATATGCAACTGCTGATTGCATACTTTGAAAAAGGCAGGTACCAGGAAGTGATCGGCATCGGGAAAAGAATTTACCGCTTGCCACAATTCAGCCGCTCAAGGCCCCACATGCTGTATGCCATTTCATTGGGTTATACCGGCGGGGAAGCGGCGGCTGAAAAAGAATTCTTACTGATGAAGGGCAAGTTTGCCAATTATGAATGCCGCTATCATTATGGTAAGTTTTTAAAAAGGGCTAACCGCCCGGAGGATGCAAAATATGTTTTTAATGAAATGCTGAACGAGGCATCGCACCTGAGTTCGCAGGAAAAGAGAAGAAACAGTGAGTGGTTTTCCAAAGTAAAAAATGAATTGAAAACCATGCAGGTTGCTTAAAAGATTAAAGAAAAATGGAAAGAAATTATATAAAAATAGGCGTGGCCGGCCCGGTTGGTTCTGGCAAAACAGCTTTGATAGAAAGGCTGAGCCGGGCCATGAGCAAGGATTACAGCCTGGCAGTGATTACGAATGATATTTACACCAAAGAAGATGCAGAGTTTTTGACAAAAAATTCATTACTGCCTGCGGAAAGAATCATTGGTGTAGAAACAGGTGGTTGTCCGCATACCGCTATCCGGGAAGATGCCAGCATGAACCTGGAAGCGGTGGAAGAAATGGCAGCACGCATCCCGGATGTACAACTCATTTTTATTGAAAGCGGAGGTGATAATTTATCGGCTACTTTTAGTCCGGACCTGGCAGATGTAACCATTTTTGTAATTGATGTTGCAGAAGGTGATAAAATTCCACGCAAAGGTGGTCCTGGTATTACCCGCAGTGATTTGCTGGTGATCAATAAAATTGACCTGGCACCTTATGTACATGCTGATTTAGCTGTGATGGAACGGGACGCAAAAAAAATGCGCAACGGCAATCCGTTTGTGTTTACCAACCTGATGAGCCTGCAGGGATTGGATACCGTAATTGGCTGGATAAAAAAATATGCATTACTGGAAACCATTGATGAACCTGCATTGTACCGATGAACGCCGAACTGCACATACAGGTTGCCGACAGGATGGGATGCTCTTATTTAAAGAAAGCATTTTTTACCACGCCCCTTAAAGTGGCTAATATTACCGAAGATAAAAAGGCAAAGGACTT